>NZ_JBHVYI010000033.1:0-80908 GCF_042880975.1 Streptomyces sp. NPDC058289 | reverse complement strand
CTGGTGGGGGGCGCCCCCCCGGGGGGGTCCGGGCGGAGCCCGGGGAACGGGGGAAGGGCGGGTAGGGGACTTCGCCCCGCGCAGCGGCGCACCCGCAGCCGGGCACGGGCTGCGCACCGTCCCACGGGCGGCCCGCCCACGGCGGAAATCGGCCCGCGCGGGGGCTTCGTATCGCCCCGGGGGTAAACCGGGGCGCCGGGCGGGGGCGGGGCCCCATAGGATTGGGCCCGAAACCTACACACTCACCACCCCCAGAGGATCGCTGCATGCCTGGCATCACGCGCGAGGAGGTCGCCCACCTCGCTCGGCTGGCACGTCTGGAGCTGAAGAGCGAAGAGCTCGACCACTTCGCTGGACAGCTCGACGACATCATCGGCGCGGTCGCCCGCGTTTCCGAGGTCGCCGACCAAGACGTCCCGCCGACCTCCCACCCGCTGCCGCTGACGAACGTCATGCGCGCGGACGAGGTCCGTCCGTCGCTCACCCCCGAGCAGGCGCTTTCCGGCGCTCCCGCCCAGGAGCAGCAGCGTTTCAAGGTGCCGCAGATCCTGGGGGAGGACTAATCACCATGGCTGACATCAACATCGACATCATCAGGCTCACGGCTGCCCGGACCGCCGAGAAGATCGCCTCCGGCGAGCTCACGGCCGTCGAGGTCACCGAGGCCCACCTGGCCCGCATCGGGGCGACCGACGAGAAGGTCAACGCCTTCCTGCACGTCGACCGCGAGGGCGCGCTCGCCCAGGCGGCCGCCGTCGACGCCAAGCGCGAGCGCGGCGAGAAGCTCGGCCCGCTGGCCGGCGTACCGCTCGCCCTCAAGGACATCTTCACCACCGTCGGGATCCCCACCACCGTCGGTTCGAAGATCCTCGAAGGCTGGATCCCGCCGTACGACGCCACCCTGACGCGCAAGCTGAAGGAAGCCGACGTCGTCATCCTCGGCAAGACCAACATGGACGAGTTCGCCATGGGGTCCTCCACCGAGAACAGCGCCTACGGGCCCACCGGCAACCCCTGGGACCTCACCCGGGTCCCCGGCGGCTCCGGCGGCGGCTCCGCGGCCGCGCTGGCCGCCTTCCAGGCGCCGCTGGCCATCGGCACGGACACCGGCGGTTCCATCCGCCAGCCCGCCGCCCTCACCGGCACCGTCGGCGTGAAGCCCACCTACGGCGGCGTCTCCCGCTACGGCATGGTGGCCTTCTCCTCCTCCCTCGACCAGGGCGGTCCCTGCGCCCGTACGGTCCTGGACGCGGCCCTCCTCCACGAGGTCATCGCCGGCCACGACCCGATGGACTCCACGTCCATCGACGCCCCGGTGCCGCCGGTCGTCGAGGCGGCCCGCAACGGCTCCGTCGCCGGCATGCGCGTCGGCGTCGTCAAGCAGTTCGCCGGCGAGGGCTACCAGGCCGGCGTCGTCCAGCGCTTCACCGAGTCCGTCGCCCTCCTCAAGGAGCTCGGCGCCGAGATCGTGGAGCTGGACTGCCCGTCCTTCGACCTCGCGATGGCCGCGTACTACCTCATCGCGCCGTCCGAGTGCTCCTCGAACCTGGCCCGCTTCGACGCCATGCGCTACGGCCTGCGCGTCGGCGACGACGGCACCAAGTCCGCCGAGGACGTCACGGCCCTGACCCGCGAAGCCGGTTTCGGCGACGAGGTCAAGCGCCGCATCATCCTCGGTACGTACGCGCTCAGCTCCGGCTACTACGACGCGTACTACGGCTCCGCCCAGAAGGTCCGCACGCTCATCACGCGGGACTTCGAGAAGGCCTTCGAGCAGGTCGACGTGATCGTCTCCCCGACCACGCCCACCACCGCCTTCGCGATCGGCGAGCGCACCGACGACCCGCTGGCCATGTACCTCGCGGACCTGTGCACCATCCCGACCAACCTGGCCGGCAACTCCGCCATGTCGCTGCCCTGCGGCCTGGCACCGGAGGACGGTCTCCCGGTCGGGCTCCAGATCATCGCCCCGGCGATGAAGGACGACCGCCTGTACAAGGTGGGTGCCGCAGTCGAGGCCGCCTTCGTCGAGCGCTGGGGTCACCCGCTGCTTGAGGAGGCTCCGTCGCTGTGAGTTCCAATACGAGTGCGCTGTCCAAGGCCAAGGGCTTCAGGAAGTCCAAGTCCGGTACATACCTGTCCATCGGCACCACCGCCTTCGGTGCCCTCAGCGTCGTCAAGCAGGCCAGGAAGGCCCGCACCGAGCACGACACGCTGAAGCTGATCGACGCCGTCGTGTCCGCCGCCGCCATCGTCACCGGCCTCGCGATCCTGTACCGCGAACTGAAGCGTCTCGGCGACGACGACGTCCTGCTGGGCTGAGAGGGAATTTCCACTGTGACTGTCACCGAACTGCTGTCGTACGAGGACGCCCTCGCGTCGTACGACCCCGTCATGGGCCTCGAGGTCCATGTCGAGCTCGGCACGAAGACCAAGATGTTCTGCGGCTGCTCGACCGAGCTGGGCGCCGAGCCCAACTCGCAGACCTGCCCGGTCTGCCTCGGGCTGCCCGGCGCGCTGCCGGTCGTCAACGAGATCGGCATCGAGTCCGCCATCAAGATCGGTCTCGCGCTGAACTGCGAGATCGCCGAGTGGTGCCGCTTCGCCCGGAAGAACTACTTCTACCCGGACATGCCGAAGAACTTCCAGACCTCCCAGTACGACGAGCCGATCGCCTTCAACGGCTTCCTCGACGTGCAGCTGGAGGACGGCGAGATCTTCCGCGTGGAGATCGAGCGCGCCCACATGGAGGAGGACACCGGCAAGTCGCTGCACGTCGGCGGCGCCACCGGCCGCATCCACGGGGCGTCCCACTCCCTGCTGGACTACAACCGCGCCGGCATCCCCCTCATCGAGATCGTCACCAAGCCGATCGAGGGCGCCGGCGAGCGCGCCCCCGAGGTGGCCAAGGCGTACGTCGCCGAGCTGCGCGAGGTCATCAAGGCGCTCGGCGTCTCCGAGGCCCGCATGGACAAGGGCCAGATGCGCTGCGACGTCAACCTGTCGCTGCGCACCAGCCCCGAGGTGCCCATGGGCACCCGCAGCGAGACGAAGAACGTCAACTCGCTGCGCTCCGTCGAGCGCGCCGCCCGCTTCGAGATCCAGCGCCACGCGGCGGTGCTCTCCTCCGGCGGCTCGATCGTCCAGGAGACCCGGCACTTCCACGAGGAGGACGGCTCCACCACGGCCGGCCGCATCAAGGACAACGCCGAGGACTACCGGTACTTCCCGGAGCCCGACCTGGTCCCGATCGCCCCGGCCCGCACCTGGGTCGAGGAGCTGCGCTCCGGTCTGCCGGAGATGCCGCGCGTGCGCCGCAACCGCCTCCTGCAGGAGTGGGGCGTCACCGAGCACGACATGCAGTCGATCCTCAACGCGGGTGCGGTGGACTCCATCGTCGCCACCATCGAGGCCGGCGCCGACTCGACCGCCGCCCGCAAGTGGTGGATGGGCGAGCTGGCGCGCAACGCCAACGAGCAGGGCGTCGTCGTCGACGAGCTGCCCATCACCCCCGTCCAGGTCGCGCGCGTCGCGGCCCTGGTGGCGGCCGGTGAGCTCAACGACAAGCTGGCCCGCCAGGTCCTCGAAGGCGTGCTCGCCGGCGAGGGCACCCCGGACGAGGTCGTCGAGAAGCGCGGCCTGAAGGTCGTCTCGGACGAGGGCGCGCTCGGCGCGGCCGCGGACGAGGCCATCGCGGGCAACGCGGGCATCGCCGACAAGATCCGCGGCGGCAAGATCGCGGCCGTCGGCGCACTGGTCGGAGCGGTCATGAAGACCACCCGCGGCCAGGCCGACGCGGCACGCGTCAAGGAGCTCATCCTGGAGCGCCTGGGCGTCTCGGAATAGTCGAGGCAGCGGGCGACGGAGTTGCTCGCACCTGCACGAAGGCCCCGTACCGGTGGGATTCCGGTACGGGGCCTTCGTGGTCTCAGCGCTTGAGTACGGGGGCGGCGATGACGACGGTGCCGTTGTCGCAGCCCTTGTCCACCTTGATCCGCAGCCGCAGGGCCCCGCTCACGTCAACGGTGTGGGTGATCGGCTTGCCCAGTTGCACGAGTTCGGAGAAGGCGGCGGGCTGGCCGTCGAGCGAGATGCTGACCCGGCCCTTCTCGTTCTCCGAGCCGTCGTCGATCCCCGCGGTGAACTCCAGGGTCTTCCAGGCGCGGTTGAGGTCGAAGTCCGCGTACGCGTCGTAGTCGCAGTTGCGTTCCTGGATGAACGCGGCCCCGTACTGCTTGGTGTTGATCTTGGCCGGTCCGACGGTGAACCCGCCCAGGTCCTTCACCGGGGCCATGACGGTCAGATCGGCCGCCTTCACACCCGGCGCCACCCCCGACGGGGGCTCCGAACCGGTCGCGGTGGGCTGGGTCGTCGGCTCGTCAGAGGCCGACGCCGAGGGCTCTGCGGAGCTGGGAGTCGGGGTGGGGGTCGGGCTCTCGGCGGCGGACGAGGACGCGGCGGCCGCCTTGTCCCCGCCGGCCACCGTGTTGGGGTCGTCCCCCTCCTTGTCGCCCAGGAGTTTGACGCCGACCACCGCACCGGCGGCCACCACCAGCACCGCGAGCACGGCCCCGAGCACCAGGCCGGTCCGGCGCTTCTTGCGCGGGGGCGGCGCGGGCGCCGGTTCCGTGGCGGACAGCGCCACGGGCGCCGGGCCGTACCCCGGCGGCACGCTCGCCTGGACCGGCGGCGGGGCGTACACCGGCTCGGCGGGCGGGGGCGTGTGTGCGGGTTCGGCGGGCGGCGGGGTGTACACCGGCTGCGCCGGGGGAGTCGCCGGCGGGCCCGCCGGGACGGCCGGAGCCGCCGGCGGCACGGACGGCGGCTCCGCCGGCTGCTGGGGCGGAGCCACCGGCTTCGGCGGGGCCGCCGCCGGAACCGGGGGTGCGGCCGGGGGTGCGGCCGGTACGGGTACCGGCACCGCGTCCTGGACCACCCGCTGGGAGGTGGACGTGGTGGTGGACACCACCGCGCGGCGGATGTCCTTCATCCAGCCCGCCAGGTTCAGCGGACGCTTCAGCGGGTCGGCGGCGTAGATGGAGGCGATCCGCGCCCGCTGCTCGGCGTCCAGTACCGCGAACTGCGGCAGCCGTACGAGGGCCTGCGCCAGCAGCTCGGGCGTCGAGGGCGGGGACTCCCCGCTCAGCAGGAAGTACGCGATGGCCCCGAAGGCGTACCGGTCCGCGCCCGGGGTCCGCTTCCCCTCGAAGACCTCCGGCGCCGCGTAGCCCTGGGTGAACCACACCTCGGCCGTCTGGTGGTCGGCGGTCAGCTTGCTGAGGCCGAAGTCCACCAGGGTGGCCTGCCCGTGCGCGTCGACCATGACGTTGCCGGGTGACAGGTCACCGTGGATCACCTGGCGCCCGGAGGGGGTGGCCTTCCCCGAGTGCAGCCAGTCCAGTACGTCGGCCAGCTGCTCCAGCGTGCGCATCACCTCGCGCCGCTCGGCGGCCGTGGCGAGGGTCCGCTCGGCCCGCCAGTCCCGCAGGTCGAGTCCGTCGACGTGGTTCATGACCAGGACCAGGGCCCGGCCGGTCAGCGTCGAAGATTCCCCGGGTCGGTGGATCGGCGGCCCCTCGAAGTGTTCGCGTACGCCCACGACACCGGGTCGGTGGACGAAGCGCAGCAGTTCGGCCTGTTCGTTCCACTTCTGGCTGATCCGGTCGAAGACGTCCGGGGTGATCGTGGTCTTGGAGTCGAGCACCTTCACGACGACGGGCTCGGAGCCTCCCGCGAGCTCGATCTCCGCGAGATAGAGCACGGCCTCCCCGCCGCGCCCGATGGACCGTAGCAATCGGTAGCGGTCTGCTGCCGAGTCCGGCCCGATGTGCAGATTCTGGCTGGTCAATTTCCCCCCAGCGCCGTTTGTTTGAGTGGGGATCAGCTTCCCGGCGCGGGAGGGTGGTGGTCAAGTTGTGGCCGTGGGGCGAAGTTCTGTAGCGCGTACCAATTCAATCGGGTACGGGGGCCGGACCTTTGGCACGGGGAAGCTCGAACGGGAAGAACTCGCGCACCAGTTGGTCGCCGCGGCCGACGTCGAGGGGGAGGCGCGTGCCGGCCTCAGGCGCCCGTGGCGCCGTCGACGGCCTCGCGGAGGAAGTCCGCGTGGCCGTTGTGGCGGGCGTACTCGTGGATCATGTGCAGCATGAGCAGGCGCAGCGAGGCGTCCTCCTCCCACTTCTCGACGCGCACCGTCACCTCGAGGGACTCGGCGGCCTCCTCCACCGCGCGGGAGTGCTCGACCTCCGCCCGCCAGGCCGCGAAGGCCTCGGCGCGGGTCGAGCCGGAGGCGTCGTAGGCGGCCTGGAAGTCGTGGGTGTCCGACCACAGGTGGGGGACGTCCGCCCCGCCGAAGGTGCGCCGGAACCAGTGCCGCTCCACCTCCGCCATGTGCCGCACCAGCCCGAGCAGGGACAGCGTGGAGGGCGGGGACGACTGGCGGCGCAGCTCCTCGTCGGTGAGGCCCTCGCACTTCCAGGCGAGGGTGGCCCGGTGGAAGTCGAGGTACGCGCGGAGCGTCTCGCGCTCGCCCCCGGTGAGGGGAGGGCCGACGCGGTGAGCGGATTCTTTTGCAGCCATGGCGGAGATCTTGCCCCGTTGGTCCCGGGGGGTGGAAGGCGTTCGCCCCCTACTTGCGTTCCGCACTTTGTTCCTAAAGTGAATATATGCCGCAAAGTCCCACCCGTATCACCCATTTCTCCTAACTCAAGAGCCTCGGCCCCGTGCTGCTCCTCGCCTCCGTCACGGCCTGCGCCATCGCCCGCGCGGTCTTGGCGACCGGCCGTTCCTGGTCCTGGAGGCGATGCACGCGGTAAGCGCCGGGCAGTACCTGCTCTTCGCCGCCCTCGGAGTCCTCGCGGGAACCGTCGGGATCGGCTTCACGCGCTTCCCCTACGTGGCCGAGGACCTGTGCGACCGGCTGTGGCGCGGCCCGGAATGGCTGCGCCCGGCGGTGGGCGGACTGCTGCTCGGCCTGATCCTCCTGGCGCTGCCCCAGATGTACGGAGTCGGCTACCCCGTCATGGAGGGCGCGGTCCACGGGATACGCCCTGGGCCTGCTGCTGCTCCTGATGCTGGGCAAGATCCTGGCGACGAGCACCACGATGGGCATCGGCGGCTCGGGCGGAGTCTTCGCCCCGTCCCTCTTCATCGGAGCCACCCACCCGCACCCCCAGCCCCGACCAGCTCCGCCCCCTCACCCCCCTACCCCTACCCCTCCCAAACCCAAGGCACCGTCACCCCCAACACATCGAAGCCCAGCCGTTCCAGGATCGGGCGGCTGTCCTCCGATGCGTCGACCTGGAGGTAGCGGATGCCCCGGTCCGCCGCCACGCGGGCGCGGTGGGCCACCAGGAGGCGGTAGATGCCGTGGCCTCGCCATTCCGGGACCGTGCCGCCGCCCCACAGGCCCGCGAAGGGGCTCCCCGGGCGCATCTCCATCCGGGCCGCGCTCACCGGGGTGTCGCCCGCCATCGCGACGACGGCTTCGATGGTGTCCGGCTCGTCCCTCAGCAGGTTCAGCATCAGGTCCTTGATGCGGGGGCGGTCCGCGCCGAAGGCGTGGCGGTGGGCCTCCATCATCAGGTCCACGCCCTCCTCGTCCGTCACCACCCGCAGCGTGATGCCCTCCGGCGGCTCCACCGACAGGGCGGCGAGGTCTGTCACCCGCCCCACCAGGAGCGTTTCCGCGGGCTCCGCCACGAAGCCGGCCGCGCGCAGCCGGTCTCCGAGGTCGGCGGGGCGGTCGTGGCCGTACAGCTTCCACTCGAACTCCGCCGACGGGACCTCGCCCCGAGCGGCCAGCTCCGTGAAGAACGCCACCTGCTCCGCGATCACCGCATCCGCGGTGTGCTCGTCGAGGTCCGACCAGAGCACCATGTTCCCTCCGGCCCCGGGCACGATCTGCCGTACGACCGCGCCCGCCCGTTCCACGCGCGCGTCACTGGTGTCCGGCAGGGCCTCCCGTCGCATCACGGAGTCGAACTCGGCGCGCACCTTCAGCAGCTCATCTGGATCCATCGTCATCCGGCCAGCTGACCAGCCGCCGACGGGTCCGACAACTGCATTAACCTCACCCCGTGAGCGACCCCACCCACCCCATGCATCCCCCCACCCCCACCCCCACCCACCCCTCCGTCTACACCGGCAAGGCCACCCCCGATGCCGCCGTCGACCGGGGTTGGCTGCTGGGGCACTTCAAGGAGCCCGGCGATCCCCGCCACAGCGAGGACGTGGAGATCAAGTGGGGCGCCCACCCCAAGGGTGAGGAGCGGGCGAGCTGGGTCCGCGGGGAATCCCGTACGGCGTTGCAGGTGCTGATCAGCGGCCGGTTCCGGCTGGAGTTCCCCGGCCGGAACGTCGTACTGGCCGAACAGGGGGACTACGTCGTCTGGGGACGCGGAGTCGACCACTCCTGGTACGCGGAGGAGGACTCGGTGGTGCTCACCGTGCGCTGGCCCTCGCTGCCGGGCTACCGAGCCGACGAAGAGCCCGCCGATCCATCCGACCCATCCGGCCGGACCTCCGTTCCGAACCCCCTGTGACCATGGTCCCGGGCCCGGCCGATCGCCTGTGACGCTGCCCACGATGGCCGCCAACGATCACGCGACGCTGCGATCGTGAAGGTGGAGAAGGGGGAGAAGGTGGAGACCACCCCACACCCCACCTCACCCCCCCGCACCAAAATTCCAGACGCCCAGCGTTCAGTTTCAGTGTTCACGCGTTCTTTCCGACGGGCCGTTCCCCGGTAAAGATCCGAACCACCAGGGAGCCCGTCCGTTGTCAGCCCTCGCACGCTGGTGCATGCGGCACCGACTCGTTGCCGTTCTGATCTGGCTCCTCGCCTTCGGCGGGACCGCCGCTGCCGCGGTCGGGGCCGGGGCGGCGTTCTCCAATGACTACGAGGTCCCCGGCACCGAGTCCGCCAAGGCGCACGCCCTGCTGCGGGAAGGCTTCCACGGGCAGGGCGGCGATACCGACACCATCGTGTGGCGGGCTCCGGACGGGCAGAGCGTGCGGACGCCGGCCGTGCAGGAGCGGATGACGCGGGCCCTCGACTCCATAGCCGGGCTACCCGGTGTCGGATCGGTGGCGGGCCCCTACGGTCCCGGGCCCGAAAGCGGGGCCCGGATCAGCCCCGACGGGCGTACCGCCTACGCGGTGGTCACCTTCGACCGGCAGGCCGACTCGGTGCCGAAGGGGGAGGCGAAGGCCGTCGTCGACGCCGCGCGGAACCCGACGACCCAGGCCGACGGGCTCCAGGTCGAGCTCGGCGGGCGCGCCATCGGCCTCACCGAAGCCCCCTCCGCGCACCTCGCCGAGGTCATCGGTGTGGCCATCGCCGCGATGGTGCTGTTCCTGGCCTTCGGATCGCTGGCCGCCAGTCTGCTGCCCATCGCGACCGCCCTGGTCAGCGTGGGCACCGCCTATTTCGGCATCACCCTCCTCGGCCACGCGATGCCGGTGGCCGACTTCGCTCCGATGCTCGGCACCCTCGTGGGCCTCGGGGTGGGCATCGACTACGCGCTGTTCATCGTCACCCGCCACCGCAAGGGCCTCAAACGCGGTCTCCCGGTCGCGGAAGCCGCCGAGAGTGCCGTCGCCACCACCGGCCGGGCCGTTGTCTTCGCCGGGGCCACCGTCTGCATCGCGCTGCTCGGCATGCTGGTGCTGCGGCTCAACTTCCTCAACGGCGTCGCCATCGCCGCCTCCCTCACCGTGGTCCTGACCGTCGCCGCCTCGGTGACCCTGCTGCCCGCGCTCCTCTCGTACATCGGCATGCGCGCGCTGTCCCGCCGCGAGCGCCGCAAGCTGACCGAGCAGGGGCCGCTGCCCGAGCCGGTGACCGGCTTCGCCGCCCGCTGGTCGGCCTTCGTCGAGCGCCACCCGAAGCTGCTCGGCCTGGTCGCCACGGCGGTCATGGTGGTGCTGGCGCTGCCCACGCTCTCCCTCCACCTCGGCACCTCCGACCAGGGCAACAACCCGGCCGCGTCCACCACCCGCAAGGCCTACGACCTGCTCGCGGAGGGCTTCGGCCCGGGGATGAACGGCCCGCTGACCGTGGTGGCCCGCCTCGGCGGGGCCGGCGACCGGGTCGCCGTGGACGCGCTGGCCGAGTCGATCCGTACGACCAGGGGCGTGGCCTCCGCCGGACCGGCGGTCTTCAACCGCAGCGGCGACACCGCCGTCGTCACGGTCGTACCGGACTCCTCCCCGCAGTCCCGGGCCACGAGCGAGCTGGTCGACAGACTGCGCGAGGACGTCATCCCGCGCGCCGGCCACGACAGCTCCATGCAGGTCCACGTCGGCGGCGTGACGGCCGGGTACGACGACTTCGCCGAGGTCATCGTCGGCAAACTGCCCCTCTTCGTCGGCGTGGTCATCGCGCTCGGCTGTGTGCTCCTGCTGCTGGCCTTCCGTTCCATCGGCATCCCGGTCAAGGCGGCAGCCATGAACGTCGCCGCCGTCGCCTCCTCCTTCGGAGTCGTCGTCGCGATCTTCCAGTGGGGCTGGGGCAGCGAACCGCTCGGGCTGGGCAGCGCGGGGCCGATCGAGCCCTTCCTCCCCGTGATCATGGTCTCGGTGCTCTTCGGGCTGTCCATGGACTACCAGGTCTTCCTGGTCAGCCGGATGTACGAGGAGTGGCTGGAGACGGGGGACAACAAGCGGGCGGTGCGCGTCGGGCTCGCCGAGACCAGCCGGGTGATCAACTCGGCGGCCGTCATCATGATCTCCGTCTTCCTGGCCTTCGTGCTCAGCGGTGACCGGATCATCGCCATGTTCGGCATCGCGCTCGCCGTGGCCGTCGCCCTCGACGCCTTCGTCCTGCGGACCCTCCTCGTCCCGGCCCTGATGCACCTGCTCGGCGGAGCCAACTGGTGGCTGCCGGCCTGGCTGGACCGCCGGCTCCCGAAGATCAGCATCGAGCCCCCGGAGCGCCGCCCGCATGCGAAACTTCCCCTGCAGCGGCCCGGCGCGGACCCCGTCACGAGCGAGGACGCGCCCGAGCCCGCGACCAGCTCCCGGTGATCCGGCCACCCGCCGCTCGATACCCAAGGAAGAACGCGCATGTTCTCGATAGACCTCGCCGACGACGCCCAGCTGTTCCCGCTGGAAGCCCGGCACGCGGAGGAGTTCTTCGCCCACATCGAACGCGGGCGCGAGTTCATCGGCCAGTACGTCGGCTTTCCGGACCGGTCCTCGGACCTGGAGTCCGCCCGGGCCCTGCTGGCCAAGTACGCGATCACGGCGGGCGAGGACGGCGCGCGGTTCTTCGGGATCCGCCTCGAGGGGACCCTCGTGGGCGGGGTGCTCTTCCCGGCGTTCGACGCGGGGACGGGCAACTGTGAGATCGGCTGCTGGCTGGAGCCCGCCGCGGCCGGCCGCGGCCTGGTGACGAAGGCCTGCCGGGTCCTGATCGACTACGCCTTCGGGGAGCGCGGCATGCACCGCGTCGAATGGCACGCCGCCTCAGGCAACAAGAAGAGCCTCGCCGTGGCCGAGCGCCTCGGCATGACCCGTGAAGGCGTCATGCGCCAGAACCACCTGCACCGGGGCGTCCGCCAGGACACCGAGATCTGGGCGATCCTCGCCGACGAGTGGTCCGCGGCCCGCCCCGCGTAACCACCCCCGCACCCGCCCGCCATCGCCCCGCCCCGAGTCCTCCGGGGGGCCGGGGCGGTGCGCTGCACGCTGCCCGGCCGGATTCTCAGGAACCTCTCAGAAAAGCCGCCTACGGTGCCCCGCATGGACACCACCAAGACCCCCGCCCCGACCGCTCCCGAGGCGGATTCCCCGGCCGACCTGAAGAAGGCCGCCACCGACGAGACGACCGCCCCGGCCGCCGCCACCGAGGAGGTCCCGGGCGAGGAGCTCGCCACCGACCTCGACGACCTCGACGAGCTTGACGAGCTCGAGGCCGCGGCCGACGAGGAGCAGAGCAGTGGTGTCGCCTCCGGAGCCTCCGCGATCGTCGCCGCCGGTCTCGGCCTGATCGCCCTCAGCGGTAGCTGGACCTCCCGCGTCATAGGCGAGCGGGAGACCCTCAAGGGCCAGATCAGCTCGGCCAACGCCGCCACCACCGCGGACAAGATCGAGGCGCTGTACGGCAACGCCTGGCAGATGACCGCCCTCGTCAACGGCGTCCTGTCGACGATCGCGCTGCTCATCGCCGTGTTCGTGCTGGCCCGCCCGGCCTTCGGCGCTCCCGGCCGCACCCTCCCGGCATGGGTCCGCTCCGTGTCCTGGGCCGCCGTGGTCGTCGCCGTCATCGGCGTGATCGCCTTCGTGTTCATGTACCTCCTGGCCCTCCCGGTGGCCCCCGCCGCCTAGTACGTCCACCGCCACACGGCGGCCGCCTAGGCTCGCCGGTGCCCGGCGGGCCCGCCTAGGCACTGCCTTAGGCCACATCAGGGACCCCGGGTCCCGGCCTAAGGCCCCCCGGCCCGTGCAGATGCGGCATGCTCCCGATGTGCAGGCACCCCCTGGGGCGCGAATCTTGGATCACACCGAACGAGGTGTCCGAGTAACGCAAACCAGGGAGCACGAGATGTTCGAGTACGAGATCGCCACCGCCCGCCGCGAGGACCTCATCCGCGAGGCCGACGCCTACCGTCTGGTCCGGGAAGCGAAGAAGGCCCACCGCCTCTTCTCCCGGAGCCAGGATCCGGAGGGGTCGGTGAGTGTGCAGCGCGGCCGGTTCACCCGCGCCGCGTAACCCGCGTCGCGAGACCGTGCGAACCGGCACGTGATGAGAAGCGCACCGATATCCAGTGCCGACGAGCAGGGCCTCTGTGCGATGCTCGGCGGCGTGGAGACCAGATCTGTCAGCCCGGTGTTCGTCGGCCGAGCCGACGAACTGGCCGTACTCACCGACGCCCTGACGCGCGCCGCCGGCCAAGAGCCGCAGGCACTGCTCATAGGCGGAGAGGCCGGGGTCGGCAAGACCCGCCTCACCGAGGAGTTCCTCTGCGAGGCCGACCGCCGCGGTGCGGTCGTAGCCGTCGGAGGCTGTGTGGAGATCGGGGCGGAGGGACTTCCCTTCGCCCCGTTTTCGACGGCCCTGCGCACCCTGCACCGCCTGCTCCCCGCCGAACTGGCCGCAGCCGCCGTCGGCCAGGAGGACGAACTCGCGCGCATCCTCCCCGAACTGGGCGAGACCCCGCGCGGCCCCCACGACGAGGAGAGCACCGCCCGGCTCTTCGAACTGACGGCCCGGATGCTGGAACGCCTCGCCGCCGACCGCACCGTCGTCCTGGTCCTCGAAGACCTGCACTGGGCGGACACCTCCACCCGGCACCTGCTCTCCTACCTCTTCCGCGCGCTCGGCAGCGGCCGGCTCGTCGTCGTCGCCACCTACCGCGCCGACGACGTCCACCGCCGCCACCCGCTGCGCCCGCTCCTCGCGGAGCTCGACCGGCTGCGCACCGTCCAGCGCATCGAGCTGTCCCGCTTCAACCGGGCCGAAGTGCGCCGCCAGCTCGCCGGGATCCTCGCCTCGCAGCCCGACGAGGACTTCGTCGAGTCGGTCTTCGACCGCTCCGACGGCAATGCCTTCTTCGTCGAGGAACTCGTCGCCTCCCGTGCCAGCGGCTGTTCCACCGGCCTCACCGAATCCCTGCGCGACCTGCTCCTCGTCCGCGTCGAGGTCCTCCCGGACGCCGCGCAGCGCGTCGTGCGCATCGTCGCCGAGGGCGGCTCCATGGTGGAGTACGCCCTGTTGCGCGCCGTCACCCGGCTCACCGAGGACGAGCTGATCGAGGCCCTGCGCTCGGCGGTCGGCGCCAACATCCTCCTGGCCACCTCCGACGGCGAGGGCTACCGCTTCCGCCACTCCCTGGTCCGCGAGGCCGTCTCCGACGACTTGCTGCCCGGCGAGCGCGCCCGCGTCAACCGCCGCTACGCCGAGGAACTCGAACAGGACGACTCGCTGATCCGCGCCGAGGAGCGGGTCATCCGCCTCGCCACCTACTGGTACTACGCCAACGACGCGGTCAAGGCCCTGCCCGCCGTGCTCGCCGCCTCGGTGGCCGCCCGGCGCCGGCACGCCTACTCCGAACAGCTGCGCCTGCTGGAGCGGGCCATGGACCTGTGGGAGGCCGTACCGGAGGAGGTGCGCGGTGAACTGCGCCCCGCGGACTACACCGAGGTCTACCCGCCCTGCGGCTGCGACCCGGCGACCACCCCGCTGAAACACCTCGACCTGCTGGCCGAAGCCACCGTCGCGGCCCGCTTCGGCGGCGAGCGCGAACGCGCGCTGAAGCTGACCAAGACGGCCCTGCGGTTGCTCGAGGACGGCCACGACCCGCTGCGGGCCGCCTGGTTCTGGACCGAACGCTCCCGGATGATCGCCGGCCTCGCCCGCGGCGACGGATGGGAGGAGCTCGCGAAGGCGCAGGAGCTCGTCCGCGGGCTGCCCCCGTCCCAGGTGCATGCCGACGTCCTGGTCCGGGCCGCGAGCTGGGGCATGCTCCACAAGCCGGGGCCCGACAACCTGGTCGCCGCCGAACGCGCCGTGGAGTACGCGCGGATGGTCGGCGCCGAGGACACCGAACTCAACGCCCGCATCACCGTCGGCAGCCTGCTCGTCGACTCGGGGGAACCCGAGCGCGGCCTCGCCGAGATGTACGCGGTCAAGGACCGCGCCGCCGAACTCGGCCTCGGCATGCTGGTGGGACGTGCGCACGTGAACCTCACCTCTCATCTGGAATGCCTGGGCCGGTCCGGCGAAGCCGTGGAACTGGCCGAAGAAGGCGCCGAGCTGGTCAAGAACTCGCATCTGATGGACTCCGAGGCCTACATCCGGGGGAACCTGGCGGAGAGCCTGTACAGCCTCGGCCGGTGGGAGGAGGCCGCGACGCAGGCCCGGCGCACCCTGACCCTCGTCAGCAGCGCCGCCCCGCGCGCCGCGGCCGTCGTACGGCTCGCCTACCTGGCCCTGGCCCGCGGCGAACTCGCCGAGGCCGCAGTCCAGCTCACCGCCGCCCGCACGCACTTCGGATCCCACGAAGGTCAGCCCCAGCACCGGATCCCGCTGTTCCGCCTCGCGATCGGCGTGGCCGCGGGGGAGGGCCGGATAGCCGACGTCCGCAGCGAAGTGGCCACGGCCATCGAGCACGGCTTCCCGCTCGGCAACCACCGCTACGCCTGGCCGCTGCTGCTCGCGGCGGCCTCGGCCGAAGCCGACGCCAGGGGCCTGCCCGCCGCCGAGGCCGGCCGGGAGGAGGCCCTGGCGGTGCTGCGCGCCGCCGCCCGGAACCTGGCCACCCCGGTCCCGGTGTGGACCGCCCACTCCGAGTACCTCAGGGCCGAGCTGCTGCGCGCCGAGGCCCGGGACACCGCCGCCGACTGGGCGGCCGTGGAAGCGGCCGTACGCCCCCTGGAGCGGCCCTACCTGCTCGCCAGGGCCCAGTACCGGCTCGGGGAGGCCCTGCTGGCCGCCGGAGGCGACCGCGAGGCGGCCGCCGCGCTGCTCCAGGAGGCGTACGCCACCGCCGAGCAGCTCGGTGCCCGCAGGCTCCGCGAGGACTTGGCCCTGCTCGCGCAGCGCGCCAGGCTCCCGCTCGCGCCGGTGAACATCCCCAAGGGCCTGCTCGGGCCGGACATCGACCCGGTCGAGGCACTGGGGCTGACCAGCCGCGAACGGGACGTGCTGCGCCTGGTCGCGGTGGGCCACACCAACCGCCAGATCGCCGAAGAGCTCTTCATCTCCCCGAAGACGGCCAGCGTGCACGTCTCGAACATCCTGGCGAAGCTCGGGGTCGCGGGCCGCGGCGAAGCCGCCGCCCTGGCCCACCGGCTCCGGCTCTTCGGCCCCGTGGCCCAGCAGCCGGCCGTTACGCCGGGAGGGTGAAGGAGACGCCCTTCCCGGTGTACGCCCAGGCGTAGGCCCAGGCCTACGCCTAGGCCGCCGGGTGCTCCTTGGTGCGTATGAGCACCTTGCCGGAGTCCAGGTCTATCGGACCCTTTCCCGGGTCGCCGTCATTCACGTCGATCCGGGAAAGCTCCAGCCGCTTCTTCTCCTCGTCCGTGTGTATGCGCCCCGGACTGAACAGCTCCTCGATCATGTTGAACACCGCGTCCACCGTGCCTTTCGTTCCCCCGCCGGGGCCCGCAGGTCATTCCACCGTCAGAGTCAGGATCCTGTCGTCGCCGGCTTCCGGCGACCCGCGCCCGTCCGTCTCGCTCGTGACCAGCAGCAATCTGTCCCCACCGAGGGGCACCACGGTGCGCAGCCGGCCGTACTCGCCCGCCAGGAACGCCTCGGGCTCCGCCACCGGGACCGCCCCGGCCAGCGGAATCCGCCAGAGCCGCTGCCCCTTCAGCCCGGCCATCCAGACGGAGCCCTGCGCCCAGGCGATCCCGCTCGGCGAGGCCTCGTCGGTCTTCCACACGGCCACCGGATCGCGCATCCCCGGCTTGCCGGCCTTGCCCTCGGCCTCGGGCCAGCCGTAGTTCGCGCCGGGCTCGATCAGATTCAGCTCGTCCCAGGTGTTCTGGCCGAACTCGGCCGCCCACAGCCGTTTGTCCTCGTCCCAGGCGAGGCCCTGCACATTGCGGTGCCCGTACGAGTAGACGACCGAGTCGGCCTCCGGATTGCCGTGCACCGGCTCGCCGTCCGGGGTCATCCGCAGGATCTTCCCGCCCAGCGACTTCTTGTCCTGGGCCAGCCCGGTCTCCCCGGTCTCGCCCGTCCCGGCGTAGAGCATCTTGTCCGGGCCGAAGGCGATCCGCCCGCCGTTGTGGATGAGTCCCTTGGGGATCCCCCTGAACACCGTGTCGGGCGCGCCCAGTTGATCGCCGGCCGGTCTCTTCTCGTCATAGCGCAGCCGGGCGATGCGGTTGTCGGACTCGGTGGTGAAGTAGGCGTACACCATGCGGTCCGAGGCGAAGGAAGGGGACACGGCCAGGCCGAGCAGCCCGCCCTCGCCGCCCGGGGCCACCCCGGGCACCTTGCCGACCGGGGTCACCGCCCCCGTGCCCACGTCGACCCGGCTGATCGTGCCCTTGTCCCGCGAGGCGACCAGGAGGTTCCCGTCGGGCAGCGGAGCCACGCCCCACGGGGACTCCAGGCCCTGGGCGGCCACGCCGGTCACCGTCACCCGGCCCTTGGCGGGCGGCGCGGAGGCCGACGCGGAGGCGGAGGCGGACGGCGTGCCCGAGCCCCCCGGGGGCGCGGAGCCGGCCGCCGTGCCCGGTGGCGCATCGCTCGGCCGGGCTCCGGTGCCTTCCGGCGGCGAGCACCCCGCCGCCAGCAGCGCCCCGCATCCGGCCAGGGCGAATGCCGCCAGCACCCCACGGGCCCGGGCGCGCGGGCCGGCGTAGGACCGCACCGGCACGCCCGTCCGACCCTGTTCCGGGTCCTGGTCCGTGCCCCGGCCCAGCCCGCGAGGCTGCCCCGGCCCCGGCCCCGGCCCCGGCCCCGGCCCCGGCCCCGGCCCTGGCCCCGGCCCGGGCCCCGGCCCCTGCCCTCGCCCGAGTCCCCGGTCGTGTCCGTATCGCATCGCCCTGCTCCCCTCCGGTCCTCCGATCGTGCCCTCACACGACCCAACAGCGCAGACCATGCCCCAAGTTCCGCCACTCGTACACTCGATCGAGTGGTTCAGGCTCCCATCGGCACCGGCAGCTCCGACAGCTCCACCAGGTCCTCGGCGGTCAGCCGCACCTCCGCGGCCCGCGCGTTCTCCGCGGCCCGGTGCGCCTGCCCGGTTCCCGGCACCGGAACCACCTGCGGACCCTGCGCCAGCACCCACGCCAGCGCCACCTGCGCCGCCGTGACCTCGGCCCCGTGCCGCCGGGCGACCCGGCGCAGCCCCGCCACGAGCACCTGGTTCGCCGCCATCGCGTACGCCGTGAACCGCGGATGCCTGGCCCGTACGTCCTCGGGTTCGAACCCCTCGCCCGGGACCAGCGTCCCGGTCAGGAACCCGCTCCCCAGCGGCATCGCCGCCAGGAACCCCACCCCCCGCGCCGCGCACCACGGCAGCAGCCGCCACGCCGCCTGCGGCGACCACACCGACAGCTCCGCCTGCACCGCGCTCACCGGGAACACCTGCTGCGCCCGCTCCAGGTGCCGTACGGTCGCCTCGTACGCCCGGTCCCCGCGCCGCCCCGCGCCCGGCCCGGTGCCCGCCCCCAGCGCGCAGAAGCCCAGCGCCCGCACCTTCCCCGCGCCCACCAGCTCCGCCATCGCGCCCCAGGACTCCTCGACCGGCACGTCCGGGTCCACCCGGTGCAGCTGGTACAGGTCTATGACGTCGGTGCGCAGCCGCCGCAGCGAGGCGTCGCAGGCCCGCCGCAGGTACCCCGGGCGCCCGTCGGCCACCACGTGCACCCCGTCGGCCCGCAGCCCCGCCTTCGCGGACACGAAGGCGTCGGGCCGGCGCTCGCGCAGCACCCGGCCGAGCAGCAGCTCGTTGGTGTAGGGGCCGTACAGATCGGCGGTGTCGAGCAGGTTCGCCCCCAGATCGAGGGCCGTGTGCAGGGTGTGCAGCGAGTCCTCGCGCCGCCTGCGCGAAGGCGCGTACGCCCCGCTCATCGGCATGCAGCCGAGGCCGATGGCACCCACCGTCAGCGCCCCCGCCCCGATCGACCTGCGCTCCACCGTGCGTCCCCCCTGGTCATCCCCGGGCCTCGGTGGGCCTCCCGTTCCCGGCACACAAACTAACGGCTCGATCCGGATCCCCTGACATAGCCTCCTGATCATGACTGCAGAGATTTCCGAGACCCTCGACGTATGGCTCCCCTTTCCCGCCGAGGAGATCGAGGGCCTGCCCGATTCCTTCCGGTACCGCCACTGGGACGGTGAGGAGACCTTCCCCGCCGATCCGGCAGCCTGCGTCTTCTATGTCACCCCGTACATGAAGTCCCCGGCCGTCACCCTGCGCCCGCTGTCCGAGATGCCCCGCCTGCGGGTCGTCCAGACTCTGACCGCCGGGGTCGATCACGTCCTGGGCGGCCTCGGCGACCTGGCCCCCGGCGTACGGCTGTGCAACGCCAAGGGGGTCCACGACGCGAGCACCGCCGAGCTCGCCCTCACCCTGGTCCTGGCCTCCCTGCGGGGGATCCCCGGCATGGTGCGCGGCCAGGACCGCGAGGAGTGGCGCTTCGGGTTCTACGAGGCCCTCGCGGACAAGTCCGTACTGATCATCGGCTACGGAGCGGTCGGCGCGGCCATCGAGGACCGGCTCGAGCCCTTCGAGTGCGAGCGGATCGTCCGGGTGGCGCGGACGGCGCGCACCACGGCGCGCGGGCCGGTGCACGCCCTCGCCGAACTGCCCCAACTCCTGCCCGGGGCCGACGTGGTGATCCTTTCCACACCGCTCACGGAGGAGACGAGGGGGCTCGCGGGCGCCGCGTTCCTCGGCCGCATGAAGGACGGCGCGCTGCTCGTGAACGTGGCCCGCGGACCCGTCGTCGACACCAAGTCCCTTCTGGTGGAGGTGGAGTCGGGCCGGCTGCGCGCCGCGCTGGACGTCACCGATCCGGAACCACTGCCTTCAGGCCATCCGCTCTGGCATGCTCCGGGTGTCCTGATCACGCCCCATGTGGGCGGTAGCAGCTCCGCATTCGAGCCGCGGGCCAAGCGACTGGTGGCCCGCCAGCTCCGCCGGTTCGCTGCCGGAGAGCCCGTGGAGAACACGGTGTTGATCACGGAATGACGTGCGGTGCGCACGCTCCGCGTTCGTCCGGATGCGCTCGGTGGACACAACTCCCTTGTTGGTGACGGAGCGTAGAGAAACTATGTCCCTGAGTGACGAAAGTGGTGTATCGTCCGGAACAAGGGGCTGCGCCAGGAACGTCTGGCGCTGGGGAGTGATCGGACACTTTGGGGGGCGACGGGCGATGCACGGCCAATGGACGAAGGATCCGATGCGGCGAAGCCGCCGGAGGCGACGGTGCCGGGACTGGGCCGCGCCGGAATCAGCCAGCGAGGGGGACCGGTGAGCACCCCGGGGGCGGCGCTGCTGACCCGCCGGCCCCTCACCGGCGGCGGTGGCAGCGGCGCCAAGGGGCTGGCGATGCAGCTCCTCCTCGCAGTGGTCAGCAGCGGGTACGCCGTGGGCGCCGCCCTCGGCTGGGGCTCCGAGGAACTCGCCGAGGTCATGGGCGACTTCGGGCTCAGCGCGGCCGGCCTGCTGGCCGCCGTCTCCTGTTTCACGTACGCCCGGGCCATTGACAGCCGGGAGCGCCCCGCCTGGCTGCTGTTCGCTTTCTCCTCGCTCATGGGCTGCTGCGGCAACGCCGTCTGGGGCTGGTACGAGGTGGTCCTCGGCGAGGCCGTGCCGAAGCCCTCCCTCGCCGACTTCGCCTTCCTCTGCTTCGCGCCGCCCGCCATCGTGGGCCTGCTCGTCCTCGCGAAGCGCCCGGTCACCCGAGCCGGCTGGGTCTGCCTCGGCCTCGACTCCTGGCTCATCGGCGGCTCCCTGCTCACCCTCTCCTGGAGCCTGGCCCTCGCGCACGCCGCGCGCACCGCCCAGTCCGGAGCCCCCGGCAGCGTCCCGCGCGCGGCCCTCTCGCTGGCCTATCCGCTCCTGGACATCGCGCTCGTCTCGATGGTGCTGGTGCTGCACTTCCGCCGCTCCGAGACCAACCGCTCCGCCGTGAACACCGCCATCGCGGCCCTCGCCCTGACCGTGCTGAGCGACGCACTGTTCACCTCGCCGCTGCTCAGCGCCGAGTACCAGTCGGGCCAGCTCCTCGACGCCGGCTGGTTCGCCGGCTCGCTCCTCCTCGCGTACGCCCCCTGGGGCGCCCGCCGCCTGCACCCCGGCCCCGGGCCCGAGCCCGTCGCCCACGTGCGCGCCGAGCGGCCGCACAGCCGCCCGATCACCGGCTCCCTGCCCGCCCTCACCCCGTACCTCGCGGCGGCCGTCTGCACCCTCGGCATCCTCTACAACGTGGTGGACGGCCGGAAGGTCGACCGGGTCGTCGTCTTCACGGGCTGCACGGTCGTGCTCGCCCTGGTCATCCGCCAGGGCATCATGCTGCTCGACAACATCGCGCTGACCCAGGAACTGGCCCAGAAGGAGAACCACTTCCGCTCCCTGGTCCAAGGCTCCAGCGACGTCATCATGATCGCCGCGCCCACCGGGACCCTGCGCTACGTCAGCCCCGCCGCCGCCGGGGTCTACGGCCGCGAGGCGGAAGAGCTGGTCGGGACCGAGCTGGCCACCCTGATCCACCCGGAGGACCTGGGCCGGGTCGTCCACGAGGTGCGCCGCTTCCTGGCCGCGCCGCCCGCCGAGGAGCCGACCACCCGCATCGAGTGCCGGTTCAGATCGGGCGGCGGCGAGTGGCTCAATGTGGAGTCCACCGTCAACCGCCACCAGGGCGGCCTCATCCTGAACAGCCGCGACGTCACCGAGCGGGTCCGGCTCCAGGCGCAGCTCCAGCACAGCGCCGAGCACGACCCGCTCACCGACCTCCCCAACCGGGCCCTGTTCACCCGCCGGGTCCGCCAGGCCCTCACCGGTCGGCGGGCCGGGGACCACAGCACCGCCGTGCTCTTCATCGACCTCGACGGCTTCAAAGCGGTCAACGACACCATCGGCCACCAGGCCGGCGACGAACTGCTCATCGAGGCCGCCCGCAGGCTCCAGGACTCGGTCCGGGCCGGGGACACCGCAGCCCGCCTCGGCGGCGACGAGTTCGCCGCCCTGATCCTGGGCGACGGCAGCCGCGACCGCAGCGCCCGCGAGTACCAGGTCCACGAGATCGCCGACCGGCTGCGCACCACCCTCTCCCAGCCCTACCGGATCGCCGGGAGCGAGGTCCGGGTCGCCGCCAGCATCGGCGTGGCCTTCGCGGATCCCGGCATCACCCCTTCGGACCTGATGCGCAACGCGGATCTCGCGATGTACCGTGCCAAGGCGGGCGGCAAGGACCGGGTCGAGATGTACGCGCCCCAGATGCAGGCCGAAGTCGTCCGCAAGGCGGAGCTGGCGGGCCGCCTGCGCACCGCGCTGCACGAAGGGGAGTTCGCCCTGCTGCACCAGCCCGTGGTCTCCCTGGCCTCGGGGGAGATCTCGGCCGTGGTGGCGCAGGCCCGGTGGCGTTCCGCCCAGGGGATCCTGTTCACCCCCGCCGAGTTCCTGCGGGTCGCCGAGTACAGCGGGGGAGGGGCCGGCGAGGGCGGGTCCACCCCCCGGACGGTCGTGCCGGACGCCTCGCGCACCGCCGAGCTGGGGCGCTGGCTGTTGGAGGAGGCCGTCGGGCAGGCCGCCGAGCGCCACCGGGCCGGGCACGACGTCCCCGTGGCCGTACGGATGACCGCGCAGCGGCTCCTCGACCGGTCGATGCCGCTGGGCTCCGTGGAAGCCCTGCTGACCCGCAACGGACTGCCCTCGGGCGCGCTCGTCCTGGAGCTCGCCGTCTCCGACCCCAGGGTGCCCTTCGACGACCTGGAGCGCCGTCTGGCGGCGCTGCGCCGGCTCGGGGTCCTGATCGCCCTGGACGGCTTCGGCAGCGGTTACGCGGCCATCAGCGCGCTGCGCAGGCTCCCCGTGGACATGCTCAAGCTCGACCGAGGCCTGGTCGAGGGGGTCGTGGAGTCCCCCCGGCTCCACAAGATCACCGCAGGTCTGTTGCGGATCGCAAACGACCTCGGGATGCAGTCGGTGGCGGAGGGGGTGGACCTCCCCGAGCAGGTCATGGCACTGCGCGCGATGGGCTGTACCCACGGGCAGGGAATGGCCTTCTCCGGACCGCTGGACGAGTACAGGCTGCGGCGAGCGCTCGTGCGCGGTACGTTCCCAGTACCGGGCGGCGCGGCCCAACCCGCGTTGGCCGGTGGTTCCCCAGGGGGCTCGATGGTTATCCACAGAGGCTCACATAATGAGACGCCCGTCCCACCCGCTTGACATCACCCTCCCGCCGGAGGGAGGGTCAATGCCATGCGCACCCGAATTCTCGTACTTGGAAAGCGCGTCGGCTGAAGCTGGGACCAGCATGTCCCCGCTCAACGCACCCGACGCGCTCCCCTCGCTTGCCTCCCGGCACGAGGGGTTTTTTGTTGCACTGGCAACGTCGAATCTCGTAAAACCCTCCTCGTAAAACCCTCAGCTTCGAGAAGAGAATGCCGATGACCGAGCAGGCCACCGGGGCCCACCATCCGCAGCCGCGGGCCCGTACCGGCGGACACCAGACCGCCGCAGTTGAGCACGTCACGGGTGCGCAGTCCCTCATCCGCTCTCTCGAAGAGGTGGGGTGCGACACCGTCTTCGGCATTCCGGGGGGCTGCATCCTCCCCGCGTACGACCCGCTGATGGACTCCAAGAAGGTCCGCCACATCCTGGTCCGCCACGAGCAGGGCGCCGGCCACGCCGCGACCGGCTACGCGCAGGCCACCGGAAAGGTCGGCGTCTGTATGGCCACCTCCGGTCCGGGGGCCACGAACCTGGTGACGCCGATCGCCGACGCGCACATGGACTCCGTGCCGCTCGTCGCGATCACCGGCCAGGTCTCTTCGAAGGCGATCGGCACCGACGCCTTCCAGGAGGCGGACATCGTCGGCATCACGATGCCGATCACCAAGCACAACTTCCTGGTCACCAAGGCCGAGGACATCGCCCGGACCATCGCCGAGGCCTTCCACATCGCCTCCACCGGCCGCCCCGGCCCGGTCCTGGTCGACATCGCCAAGGACGCCCTGCAGGCGAAGACCACGTTCTCGTGGCCGCCCACCCAGGACCTCCCCGGCTACCGGCCGGTGACCAAGCCTCACGCCAAGCAGATCCGCGAGGCCGCCAAGATGATCGCCGCCGCCAAGCGGCCGGTCCTCTACATCGGCGGCGGCGTCATGAAGGCCGGCGCGACCGCCGAGCTGAAGGTCCTCGCCGAGCTCACCGGCGTCCCGGTCGTCACCACCCTGATGGCCCTGGGCTCCATCCCGGACAGCCACCCGCAGAACGTCGGCATGCCCGGCATGCACGGTGCCGTCACCGCCGTGACCGCGCTCCAGAAGTCGGACCTGCTGATCGCGCTCGGGACCCGCTTCGACGACCGCGTCACCGGCAAGCTGGACAGCTTCGCCCCCTTCGCCAAGGTCATCCACGCGGACATCGACCCGGCCGAGATCGGCAAGAACCGCGCCGTGGACGTCCCGATCGTCGGTGACGCCCGCGAGGTCATCGCCGACCTGATCCAGGCCGTCCAGGCCGAGGCCAACGAGGGCAACGCCGGCGACTACACCGCCTGGTGGAAGGACCTCAACCGCTGGCGCGACACCTACCCGCTGGGCTACGACCTGCCCGAGGACGGCACGCTCTCCCCCCAGCAGGTCATCGAGCGGATCGGCCAGCTGGCACCGAAGGGCACCATCTACGCGGCCGGCGTCGGCCAGCACCAGATGTGGGCCTCGCACTTCGTGAACTACGAGGAGCCCCGCACCTGGCTGAACTCCGGCGGCGCCGGAACCATGGGCTACGCGGTCCCCGCCGCGATGGGCGCCAAGGTCGGCATGCCGGAGCGCACCGTCTGGGCGATCGACGGCGACGGCTGTTTCCAGATGACCAATCAGGAACTGGCCACCTGCGCCCTGAACAACATCCCGATCAAGGTCGCGATCATCAACAACGGTGCGCTGGGCATGGTTCGCCAGTGGCAGACCCTGTTCTACAACCAGCGCTACTCCAACACCGTCCTGCACGCGGACGAGACGGGTCAGGACACGGCCGTCGGCTCCCAGCTCGGCGAGTCGGTCGCCCCCCGCATGGGCACCCGCGTCCCGGACTTCGTCAAGCTGTCCGAGGCCATGGGCTGCGTGGCGCTGCGCTGCGAGGACCCGGCCGACCTGGACAAGGTCATCGCCGAGGCCAACGCGATCAACGACCGCCCGGTCGTCGTGGACTTCATCGTCCACGAGGACGCCATGGTGTGGCCGATGGTCGCCGCCGGCACCTCGAACGACGAGGTCATGGCCGCCCGGGGCGTCCGCCCCGACTTCGGCGACAACGAAGACGACTGAGCCGAGAGAGCCGAGAGAGAGAACGACTCACATGTCCAAGCACACGCTCTCCGTCCTGGTCGAGAACACGCCCGGCATCCTCGCCCGGATCGCCGCGCTGTTCTCCCGACGCGGGTTCAACATCGACTCCCTCGCGGTCGGTGTCACCGAGCACCCCGACATCTCGCGCATCACCATCGTCGTGAACGTCGAGGACCTCCCGCTGGAGCAGGTGACCAAGCAGCTCAACAAGCTGGTCAACGTGCTCAAGATCGTCGAGCTGGAGCACGTTAACGCCATCGAGCGCGAACTCGTTCTGGTGAAGGTCCGCGCCGACAACGAAACGCGCTCGCAGATCGTCGAGATCGTCCAGCTGTTCCGCGCCAAGACCGTCGACGTCTCCCCGGAGGCCGTCACCATCGAGGCCACCGGCGGCACCGACAAGCTGGGCGCGATGCTCAAGATGCTGGAGCCCTTCGGCATCAAGGAGCTCGTCCAGTCCGGCACGATCGCCATAGGGCGCGGTGGCCGGTCGATCACGGACCGCAGCCTGCGCGCGCTCGACCGCAGCGCCTGAGCCCGGCCGGGCCGGTCACACCGGCCCGGTCGTGCCCCGCCCGTCCGTTCTCGCTCGCTCGTATGGCGAGACCGAGAACCACGTATTCCGTTCCCCGCCGTACGGTGGGAGCAACACCAGCGCACCAAGGAGATATCCCAGTGGCCGAGCTGTTCTACGAGAACGACGCCGACCTGTCCATCATCCAGGGCCGCAAGGTCGCGGTCATCGGTTACGGCAGCCAGGGCCACGCCCACGCGCTGTCGCTCCGTGACTCCGGCGTCGACGTCGTCGTCGGCCTGCACGAGGGCTCGAAGTCCAAGGCCAAGGCCGAGGAGCAGGGCCTGAAGGTCCTCCCCGTCGCCGAAGCCGCGGCCTGGGCGAACGTCATCATGATCCTGACCCCGGACCCGCTCCAGGCCGAGATCTACGCCGCGTCCATCGAGTCGCACCTGGAAGAGGGCGACGCGCTCTTCTTCGGCCACGGCTTCAACGTCCGGTACGGCTTCATCAAGCCCCCCACCAACGTGGACGTCGCCCTGGTCGCCCCGAAGGGCCCGGGTCACCTGGTTCGCCGTCAGTACGAGGAAGGCCGCGGCGTGCCCTGCATCGCCGCCGTGGAGCAGGACTTCACCGGTTCCGCCTTCCAGCTCGCGCTGTCGTACGCGGCCGGCATCGGCGGCACGCGCGCCGGCGTCATCAAGACCACGTTCACCGAGGAGACCGAGACCGACCTGTTCGGTGAGCAGGCCGTTCTCTGTGGTGGTGCCTCCGCGCTGGTGAAGGCCGGTTTCGAGACGCTGACCGAGGCCGGTTACCAGCCCGAGATCGCGTACTTCGAGTGCCTGCACGAGCTGAAGCTCATCGTGGACCTCATGTACGAGGGCGGCCTGGAGAAGATGCGCTGGTCGGTCTCCGAGACCGCCGAGTGGGGCGACTACATCACCGGTCCCCGCATCATCACCGACGCCACCAAGGCCGAGATGAAGAAGGTCCTCGCGGAGATCCAGAGCGGCGAGTTCGCCAACACCTGGATGGCCGAGTACAAGGCCGGTCTGCCGAAGTACAACGAGTACAAGAGCGCCGACGAGGCGCACCTGCTCGAGACCACCGGCAAGAAGCTCCGCAAGCTGATGAGCTGGGTCGACAACGACGAGAGCTGATCCGCTGCGTCGCGGGGCCGGGACGGTGCGTCCCGGCCCTGCGGCACATCGGCCGGGCACCCGTGCGGAGGGCCTCTTGGAGGACCGCTTGTCCACCCTGGCCAATCTCGTGCGGGTGATCCTTCCGTACAGGCGGAATTCCCTTCCGGATCCGCCACTACACTGCTCAACACAACGCGTCAGGCCCACAGTGTCGTGCGTCTTCCACGCGGCTACCCCCCTCCACCGCCTGCGGCCGTCGGGACGGCCGTCCGCACTGGACTTGTGAGGACCCACGTGAGCTCGAAACCTGTCGTACTCATTGCCGAAGAGCTGTCGCCCGCCACTGTCGAGGCGCTCGGCCCGGACTTCGAGATCAGGCACTGCAACGGTGCCGACCGCGCGGAGCTGCTCCCCGCGATCGTGGACGTCGACGCGATCCTGGTCCGCTCCGCGACCAAGGTCGACGCCGAGGCCATCGCCGCAGCCAAGAAGCTGAAGGTCGTCGCCCGCGCGGGCGTCGGTCTCGACAACGTCGACGTCTCGTCCGCCACCAAGGCCGGCGTGATGGTCGTGAACGCTCCGACCTCCAACATCGTGACCGCCGCCGAGCTGGCCTGTGGCCTGCTCGTCGCGACGGCCCGCAACATTCCGCAGGCCAACACCGCCCTGAAGAACGGCGAGTGGAAGCGGAACAAGTACACGGGTGTCGAGCTCAGCGAGAAGACCCTCGGTGTCGTCGGCCTCGGCCGCATCGGCGTCCTGGTCGCCCAGCGCATGTCGGCCTTCGGCATGAAGATCGTCGCGTACGACCCCTACGTGCAGCCCGCGCGCGCCGCCCAGATGGGCGTCAAGATGCTGACGCTCGACGAGCTGCTCGAGGTCGCCGACTTCATCACCGTGCACCTGCCCAAGACCCCCGAGACCCTCGGTCTCATCGGGGACGAGGCCCTGCACAAGGTCAAGCCGTCCGTCCGCATCGTCAACGCCGCCCGCGGCGGGATCGTGGACGAGGCCGCGCTGTACTCGGCCATCAAGGAAGGCCGCGTCGCCGGCGCCGGCCTCGACGTGTACGCGAAGGAGCCCTGCACGGACTCCCCGCTGTTCGAGCTCGACCAGGTCGTCTGCACCCCGCACCTCGGCGCGTCCACGGACGAGGCCCAGGAGAAGGCCGGCGTCTCGGTCGCCAAGTCGGTGCGCCTCGCGCTCGCCGGCGAGCTCGTGCCCGACGCGGTCAACGTCCAGGGCGGCGTCATCGCCGAGGACGTCCGTCCCGGCCTGCCGCTCGCCGAGAAGCTCGGCCGCATCTTCACCGCCCTCGCGGGCGAGGTCGCGGTCCGCCTCGACGTCGAGGTCTGCGGCGAGATCACCCAGCACGACGTCAAGGTGCTCGAACTCTCCGCGCTCAAGGGTGTCTTCGAGGACGTCGTCGACGAGACGGTGTCCTACGTCAACGCCCCGCTCTTCGCGCAGGAGCGCGGGGTCGAGGTCCGCCTGACCACCTCCTCGGAGTCCCCGGACCACCGCAACGTGGTGACCGTCCGCGGCACCCTGTCGGACGGCCAGGAGGTCTCGGTCTCCGGCACGCTCGTGGGTCCGAAGCACCTGCAGAAGATCGTCGGCATCGGCGAGTACGACGTGGACCTGGCGCTCGCCGACCACATGATCGTCCTGCGCTACGCCGACCGCCCGGGCGTGGTCGGCGCCGTCGGCCGCATCCTGGGTGAGGCCGGCCTCAACATCGCGGGCATGCAGGTCGCCCGCGCCGAAGAGGGCGGCGAGGCCCTCGCGGTCCTCACGGTCGACGCCGAGGCCCCGGTGAACGTCCTCGCGGACATCGCCACCGAGATCGGCGCCGTCTCGGCCCGTACGGTCAGCCTCGGCTGACGCTGCGGCAGCAGACGGACGCGAAGGGCCCGGGGGATACCCCGGGCCCTTTCGTCTGTCCCGCTTCTCCTCCGCTACGCCGCTCGGTGCGCGAGGGCTTCGTCGGCCGCTGCCCGCTCCGCCGGAGCCGGGGCCTGGGCCTGGGCCCCGCGACCCCGGAGCAGGGCCGCGGCGAGCACCGCCGCCGCGAGGAGCAGGACCGTACCGCCCCAGGCCGCGTACTGCATCCCGTGCACGAAGGCCTCCCGGGCCGCGGCCAGGACCTGCCCGCCGGCCGCGCCGCCGACCCCCTGGGCGGTGGCCACGGCCCCGCCGAGGGTCTCCCGTACGGCGGGCTCGGAGCCGGCCAGGTCCGAGCGGTAGACGGCCGTGCCCAGACTGCCGAGGACGGCCATCCCGAGGGCGCCGCCGAACTCCTGGCCGGTCTCGAGCAGGGAGGCGGCGGAGCCGGCCTTCTCGGCGGGAGCGGAGCCGAGGGCCATGTCGGAGACCAGGGACATCACGGTGACGATGCCGCTGGCCAGGACCCCGGCTCCGGTCAGCAGCAGCCACAGCGAGTCGGTGCCCACCAGGCCGATGAGGGCGAACCCGGCGGCGGCGAGGACGAAGCCGCCCGAGACGACGTAGGCCCGGTCGGTCTTCTGGGCGAGGACCGCGCCGACGGGGGCGGCGGCGCCGATGAGGACCGAGGGGGCGAGGCTCCAGAGGGCGGCTTCCAGGGTGCCCATGCCGAGCACCGACTGCAGGTACTGGGTGGTGAAGTAGGCCGAGCCCATCATGGCGAAGGCGGCGATGGTGTTCAGGCCGATGCCGGCGCCGAAGCCGCGCCCCCGGAAGAGGGTCCGGGAGACCATGGCGTCGCCGCGGGTGCGCTGGCGGCGGACGAAGAGCCAACCGAAGGCCAGGCCCGCGGCGAGGCAGCCGGCGCAGAGCGGGGTGAGGCCCTCGGCGGCGATCTCCTTGAGGCCGTAAACCACCGGCAGGACGGCGGCCATCGACAGCGGCACGCTCAGCAGGTCGAAGCGGCCGGGCGCCGGATCCTTGAACTCGGGGACCAGCACGGGGACCAAGATCAGCAGGAGCAGCATCGCGGGCACGTTGATCAGGAAGACGGAGCCCCACCAGAAGTGGTTCAGCATCACCCCGCTCATGACCGAGCCGAGGGCGATGCCGCCGGTCATGGCGCCGGACCAGATCGCGATGGCCTTGCCGCGCTGCCGCTCGTCCTGGAAGAGGTTGCGCACGAGGGCCAGCGTGGAGGGCATCAGGGTCGCGCCGCCGATTCCGAGCAGCACCCGGGCCGCGATGAGCATCTCGGCGCTGGAGGCGTAGGCGGCGGCGACGGAGGCGAGTCCGAAGGCGGCCGCGCCGGTCAGCAGCAGCTTGCGGCGGCCGATCCGATCGCCGAGCGAACCCATCGTGATGAGCAGGCCCGAGAGGGCGAAGGCGTAGCTGTCGAAGATCCAGAGCTGCTGCGTGGCGCTGGGGTCCAGCTCCCGGGTGATGGCCGGGACGGCGAAGTAGAGGACGGAGACGTCCATCGAGACCAAGAGCAGGGGGAGCACGAGAACGGCGAAGGCGGTCCATTCCCGGCGACCGGCGGGACGTGCTGCGGGGTTCGTCATGAGCGGCAATGTACAAGCGTCATAAACGCCTGTCTAGTACTTCTGTATAGAACGCTCGTATAGGACGTTTGTCTTGGACGGGTGTCTTGGCTACCGTGAAGGCATGGGACATCGCGAAGACTTGCTGGAAGGCGCCAAGAAGTGCCTGGTCGAGAAGGGTTTCGTGGGCACGACCGCCCGCGACATCGTCAAGGCCTCGGGTGCGAACCTGGCCTCGATCGGCTACCACTACGGCTCGAAGGACGCCCTCATGACAGAGGCGTTCATGGCGGTCGTCCAGGAGTGGGGTGACCAGTTCACGGGTGCGGTGAAGGGTGAGGGCGGCTCGCTGGAGCGCTTCCGCTCGGTATGGGACGGGGTGCACGCCGGGCACGAGGAGTCGGGCCCGATCTGGGCGGCCAGCATGGAGGTCGCGGTGACTCGGGACCGGGACCGGCTGCCGGAACTGCGGGCGCTGCTCGCCGCCTCGCAGGGGGAGGGGCGCAAGGGGCTGGTCTCGATGTTCACCGGCGTGCCCGAGGAGGACCTGACGGAGGAGGACCTGCGGACCGCCGGCGCCTTCTACCAGGCCCTGCTGAACGGGTTCATGCTCCAGTGGCTCTTCGACCCCGCGTCGGCCGCGACTCCCGCGGAACTGACGGAGGGGATGCGGCGGGCGGCGCAGGCCATGGCGGCGACGAAGGCCGAGACGCCCTGACGGCGCAACCGTCAGGTGTGCAGGCGGGCGGCCTTGAGGGCCATGTGGAGGAGCAGGCGGTCTTCGCCCTCGTCCAGGTCGAGGCCGGTCAGCTGCTCCACCCGGGACAGCCGGTAGTACAGGGTCTGGCGGTGGATTCCCAGGGCCGCCGCCGCGCGGCCCGCCTGGCCGGCGCAGTCCAGGAACACCTCGGCCGTCCGGGCCAGTTCGGGATTGGCCGGGCCGCGCAAGGCGCGGGCCACCGGGTCGTCGAGGGCCTCCTCGGCGACGGAGGCCAGCATCCGGTAGGGACCGATCGCGGACCACTGCGCGACCGGCCCGAGCCGCGGCCCGGCGGCTGCGGCCCGCGCGGCGGCGGTGGCCTGCTGCCAGGCGGCGGGCAGTGCGGTGAGCGCCCGCACGGGGTCGGACACCCCGGCGGTCACCCCGCCGGTCACCCTGGTGGCCGCCGCGGGTGCGGTGGCCTTGCCGCCGGCCGGTGCGCTCCGGGTGGCGGCGACCGGCTTCGGCGCGCCCGGGGTGGTGCCGGCGCCCCCGGCCCCGCTGCCCGCACCGTCGGCCGTGCGGGGCATCAGGCGGGAGATCGCGGTGAGCGCCGGAGCCAGCGGGTCCGCGCCGCGCAGGCGGATCAGGACCGCGAGGGCCGCGAGGGGCTGCCCCGCCGGGCCGCCGCCGCCCGGGTGCGGTTCCTGCTCGCCGGCCCCCCGCCAGGGCACCACGCACACGGCCGCCGCTCCCGGGACCGAAGCCGGGGCCTCGCCGGACCACGGGCTCACGCAGACCGCGGCGTGCGGTCCCTCGCCGCCCGGACCGAGGGCCACCCGTAGGGCGGCCACCGCCATGTCCTGCTGCCAGCCGCGCCCGGCCGTGAGCACCGCGAGGAACTCCCGGGACAGGTCGGCCCCCGCCCGGGCCTCCTCCGCGAGCAGCAGCCCGATCCGCTGGGCCACCTCCATGGCGGCGGCCAGGGACTCCGCATCGGGGCCGGGCTCCTGATCGAGGAGCCATACGTAGCCCTGGACGATCCCGCGGTGGCGCACCGGCAGGCAGACCCGGCCCCGGAAGACCCCGGCGTCCGGGGCGGCCGGGATCCTGACCGGTCCGGTGGCGCGGGCGATGCCGAAGCCCTCGAACCAGGAGCGGACGGCCGCCGTCGACTGGCGGGTCAGGATCGAGCGGGTCCGTACCGGGTCCATGGCCAGATCGTCATCGCTGTCGTGCGCGCCGAAGGCGATGAGGCGGAAGTCCCGGTTCTCCAGCGTCGCCGGAGCGCCGAGCAGCGCCGAAATCTCGTCCACCAGGTCCTGGTAATCGCCCTTCACCCGCACATTCTCCCACTCCGAACCCCCTCTTCAGACAGATGTATGAGATCCGGGCCACGGATGCGTGACAGCTGTCGATGGCAGAGGATCGGGGAGATCCCTAGGTTTCACGGTGGTTTTACTTGCGTTTTCCTTATGGCCTCCGTCGTCCCGGCGCGGGCTGAATGTCTGCTTCTGCCCGCCCCCGTTGGAGGTACCCCGTGCTGGGTCCCGCGATCCTCGCCGCCTCGCGCAGCGACAAGATGCGCCGAATCGTCTCTGCCGCCCCGGTGACCAAGCCCGTGGTGAACCGGTTCATCCCCGGTGAGACGGTCGACCAGGTCATCCCGATCGTCGAGGACCTGACGGGCAAGGGCCTGGAGGTGACCCTCGACGTCGTCGGCGAGGACATCACCACCGTGGAGCAGTCCCACGCCGCGCGTGACGCGTACCTCGAGCTCATCGAGCAGCTCGCGCACCTGGGCCTCGGCGAGACCGTCGAGATGTCGGTGAAGCTGTCCATGTTCGGCCAGGCGCTGGAGGGCGGCCACGAGCTGGCCCTCGCCAACGTCCGCCCGGTCGTCGAGGCCGCCGCCGCCATCGGCACCACCGTGACCCTGGACGCCGAGGACCACACCACCCTCGACTCCATGTTCGCCATCCACGAGGAGCTGCGCCGCAGCTTCCCGCAGACCGGCTGCGTGATCCAGGCGTACCTGTTCCGCACCGAGGCCGACGCCCGCCGCCTGGCCGCGGCCGGCAGCCGCGTACGCATCGTGAAGGGCGCCTACAAGGAGCCCGCCGAGGTCGCGTACCAGGACAAGGCCGAGATCGACAAGGCGTACGTCCGAATCCTGAAGATCCTGATGGAGGGCGAGGGCTACCCGATGATCGGGTCCCACGACCCGCGCCTGATCGCCATCGGCCAGGAGCTCGCCCGCCAGGCGGGCCGCAAGCTGGACGAGTACGAGTTCCAGATGCTGTACGGCATCCGCAGCGAGGAGCACCTGCGGCTGGCCGCCGAGGGCCACCGGATGCGCGTCTACACGGCGTACGGGACCGACTGGTACGGCTACTTCATGCGGCGCCTCGCGGAGAAGCCGGCCAACCTGCTCTTCTTCCTCCGCTCGATGATCACCAAGAACTAGGCCCTCCCACTAGCTCAAGGAGCACCCCGCATCATGGACGCTGTAACCCAGGTCCCCGTGCCGGTCAACGAGCCGGTCCACTCGTACGCCCCCGGCACCCCGGAGCGCGCGCGCCTCGAAATGCAGCTGAAGCAGCTGTCCGAGAACCCGATCGACCTCCCGATGACGATCAACGGCGTCAAGCGGATGGGTGGCGGCGAGCGCTTCGACGTCGTGCAGCCGCACGACCACAAGTCGGTCATCGGCACGTACGCGAACGCCACGCAGGCCGACGCCCAGGAGGCCGTCGACGCCGCCCTGGCCGCCGCCCCGGCCTGGCGCGCGATGTCCTTCGACGACCGCGCCGCGATCATCCTGCGCGCCGCCGAGCTGCTGTCCGGCCCGTGGCGCGAGAAGCTGGCCGCGTCCACCATGCTGGGCCAGTCGAAGACCGCGCAGCAGGCCGAGATCGACACCCCGTGCGAGCTCGTCGACTTCTGGCGCTTCAACGTCCACTTCGCCCGCCAGATCCTGGCCGAGCAGCCGGTCGCGAACTCCACCGGCGTGTGGAACCGCAGCGACCACCGCCCGCTCGAGGGCTTCGTCTACGCGATCACCCCGTTCAACTTCACGGCCATCGCGGGCAACCTCCCGACCGCCCCGGCCCTGATGGGCAACGTGGTCGTGTGGAAGCCGTCCCCGACGCAGACCCACTCCGCGGTCCTCCTCATGGAGCTGCTGGAAGAGGCCGGCCTGCCGAAGGGCGTCATCAACCTCGTGACGGGCGACGGCATCGCCGTCTCCGACGTGGCGCTGACCCACCCCGAGCTGGCGGGCATCCACTTCACCGGTTCCACCAAGACCTTCCAGTACCTGTGGAAGACGGTCGGCACCAACATCGAGACGTACAAGTCCTACCCGCGCCTGGTCGGCGAGACCGGCGGCAAGGACTTCGTCGTCGCGCACCCGTCCGCGGACCGCGCGATCCTGAAGACCGCCCTGACCCGCGGCTCCTTCGAGTACCAGGGCCAGAAGTGCTCGGCGTCCTCGCGCGCCTACGTCCCGGCCTCGATCTGGAACGACGGCTTCAAGGAGGCCTTCGCGGCCGAGGTCGACGGCATCACCATGGGCGACGTCCGCGACCTGACGAACTTCATCGGCGCGGTCATCGACGAGCGCTCCTTCGCGAAGAACAAGGCCGCGATCGACCGCGCGAAGGCCGACCCGACCTGCGAGATCGTCGCCGGCGGCACGTACGACGACGCGGAGGGCTACTTCGTGCGCCCGACCGTCATCGCGTGCAGTGACCCCGAGAACGAGGTCTTCACGACCGAGTACTTCGGCCCGATCCTGGCGATCCACGTCTACGAGGACGCTGACTTCGACGCGATGCTGGCCCAGATGGAGTCCGTCTCGGCGTACGCCCTGACCGGCGCCGTCATCGCGCAGGACCGCTACGCGGCGGCCGACGCGATGGAGAAGCTCCGCTTCGCCGCGGGCAACTTCTACATCAACGACAAGTCGACCGGCGCCGTCGTCGGCCAGCAGCCCTTCGGCGGCGGCCGCGCCTCGGGCACCAACGACAAGGCCGGCGCGGCGTCGAACCTGATGCGCTGGACCTCGACCCGCTCCATCAAGGAGACCCTGGTCGCGCCGACCGAGTACGGCTACCCCCACATGGGCTGACCGTCCCGGTCCCTCTGAACCCCGCCCCCGCTCCGGTACCCCCAAGTCCGGAGCGGGGGCGGTTTCCATTTCCCGGCGGGGCAAGCGGTGCTAGCCTGAACGGAGTTGTCGCGTACGGCGACACGCTCCATGACTCGGGCCCGGCTTCCCGAGGGAGCCGAGGGCTCTCACGAGTTCCCGTACGGGGTGGGCCGCAGTGCCAGGAGATACGAGACCTCTACGCGTCCGTGCCGGGACGACGCCCGGGGAGACGTATGTCCGGTCGTACTGACAACCGCCACCGCGTGGCCACCATCTGCCGGGGCGCCACGGGCCTTGCTCATCACACCTGCCTCAAGTGGGCCGCCGCCGGCCTGATCACGCGACAGCAGCCGGTGCCCGACGCGGGAGGCGCTGCGCAGCGGGCCTTCGAGGCGCAGATGGTCCACGCGCTCGCCAACGCCCTGCGCGACGACCAGCGGCAGGGCACCCTGCTCGGTTTCACGCGCGCGGTGCCGGGTGCGGACGGTCTGGTACTCGGCCTGCACCCGGGTCTGGCCGACCGGGTGCTCGGCGCGCTCCTTCCGCGCATGGACGACATCTACGGCGGCATCCGGGGCGTCCCCGGCCTCAGGCTGGCACCGCAGGGCCGCGAGTGGGTGGTCGGGAGCGTGGCGGGGAACGCCGTCGTTCGACTGCTCCACCCGGACGCGGACTGGCGGCCGAGGCTCCCGGACCACGCCGACGGGCTGACGCAACTGTGGCGGCGAGACCGCCACCGCCTGCATCCCGCCGAGGCGGCCGAGCTGACGGCCTGGACCGGCCGGAGTGGCGATCCGGACCGGGCCCGGTCGCAGGATTGGCTGCTCAGCCGGGTTTTGAGGCGACCCCAGCTGCTCGGCGTGACCACCGCCGCGCACGGCTGGGCGAACACGTACACCCACGGAAGCATGGACCTGGTCGTCGAGTGGTGCTGCGCGATGGAGGCGGCGGAGCTGGAGCAGCGGCTGCGCCGCAGCGGGCTGGCGCACCGGCCGCCGCACGTGGCGGAGCAGCCCCGGGACCGGCCGTGGTTCGGCGGGGAGATCGGGCTGGGCGGCGCCTTCGTCACCGTACGGCGCCAGACTTGCCCCGTCGGTACGGGCGTGGTCCTCGGGCGGAGGGCCGTCTGATGCTGACTGCGGCGATCGTCACGGCAGCCGTGCTCGGGGTGGCCAAGGTCCTGCGGGACTGGCTGATCCTGCGCCACGTGCGGGCCGCCATGGAAGGGTGCTCCGCCGAGGACCGGGTGCGGATCGGGATGCGGCTGGCCGGGGCGCTCGGCGGGCGGGAGGCCGAGGAGCCCGCCGCGCCCGCCGACAGCGGAGGCTAGACCTCCACCATGACCTGGTCCAAGGACTTGCGGATCAGGTCCGGGACCTCGCAGTCGGGGGACGGGTAGCCGACCGGGATGACCGCGAAGGCCTTTTCGTTCTCGGGGCGGTTCAGGACGTGGGAGAGGAAGCGCATCGGGCTCGGGGTGTGGATCAGGGCGGCCAGGCCGGAGAGGTGGAGGGCCGACAAGAGCATGCCGACCGCGATGCCGACCGACTCGTCGACGTAGTAGTGCTTGTGCTTCGTGCCGTCCTCGCCGAGCCAGTAGCGCTGCTGGAAGACCACGATCAGGGCCGGGGCGTCCGTGAGGTGGGTCTTCACGGCGTCCGTGCCGATGGGGCGCAGGGCCGCGAGCCACTCGTCGCCGAGGCGGCCGTCGTAGGACAGCTGCTCCTCCTGCTCGGCGGCCGCGCGGATCTGCTCCCGTACGGCCGGGTCCTTGACCAGGACGAAGGTCCACGGCTGCTGGTGCGCCCCGGAGGGCGCGGTCGCGGCGCACGCGATGGCGTCCCGGACCACCTGCTCGGGCACCGGGTCGGGGGAGAAGTGGCGTACGGTCCTGCGCCCGTCCATCCGCTCGCGCAACTCGGCGGCGCGCGCGAGGGATTCCTGCGCCGGCATCCGCTCGGGGCGGTAGGGGGCGGGACGGTACGGCTGGCCGTGGATCGGGGTCCACTGCTGGGTATCGGGAGACATGGGGCGAGTCTGCCGAGCCAATGGTCCAGACCGCCAGAGCCGCGTCGGCCCCATCCGGCCGGTGGGCGATATTTCATGTCCGCATAGCGGATACGAGTGGTGGGGGAGCCCGCTTGGTACGGTCCCGGGATGGGTGACGATGACAGAGGAGCCGGAGGCGCAGTCACGCTGCGGCACACCTCGCAGCTTGCCGAGGGGGAGCTGCGGCGGGTGCGGGAGCTGCTCGACGGGGCCTTCGAGGGGGACTTCGGGGACGAGGACTTCGAGCACGCGCTCGGCGGGATGCACGTGCTGGTGCACGAGGGCGGCGAGCTCGTCGCGCACGGGAGCGTCGTGCAGCGGCGGGTGCTGCACCGGGGGAGGGCGCTGCGCACCGGGTACGTCGAGGCCGTGGCGGTGCGGGCCGACCGGCGGCGGTGCGGCCTCGGTGGCGCGGTGATGGAGGCGGCCGAGGGGGTCGTCGAGCGGGCCTACGTGCTCGGGGCGCTCAGCGCCTCCGCCGCCGGGGCCCGGCTGTACGCGGGCCGCGGCTGGCGGGTGTGGGGCGGGGAGATCGGGGTGCTCGGGCCCGGCGGGCCCGAGCGGCTGCCCGAGGAGGAGGGCTCGACGTACGTGTGGACGCCGCCCGGCGGTGGGGTGCTGCTCGATCCCACCGCCGGGCCGCTGTACTTCGACTGGCGCGACGGCGACGTGCTCTAGGCGGCCACTAGCTGCCGCTGATGCTCGGGGCGCCCGTCTCGATGTGGCCCGTGTAGCGGCGCGACCAGGTGCCGTCGGAGTCGGCGAGGACCGTGAAGTCGTACCAGCCGTTGTTGTAGGCGACGACGTTGAAGTAGTCCTCGCGCGAGGAGTTCGCCGGCACGGTGTACGTCCACGGGCCGTCCGTGCGGTAGGCGTTCGCGCGGATCGTGAAGGTGACCGGGGAGGCCGAGGCGTTCGTCATCTTGAGGTAGAGCGCCGTCTTGCCGGTGCCGGGCTCCACCGCGAAGCGGGACGCGACCTCGATCGACTTCCCCGCCTTCGACGCATCGCCGATGAAGCGCCGCAGGAAGCGGTTCGGCCCGTACATCGAGATGTCGTACTTGCCGGAGCCGCTGCCGGTGCCGATGTTGAAGTAGTCCGTCGACGTGGCGCCGACGTCCACCGTGTACTGCCAGGCGGCCGTGTCCCGGTACTGGTGCGGGTGGATCGAGAAGTGCGCCGCCTGCTTCGCCTCGGTGCCCGCGTTCGTCATCGAGAACCAGGCCAGGATCTTGCCGCCCGACCCGAATTCGAAGCGGTCCAGGTTCCCGTTGACCTGGTACGGAAGGGCGCGCGCGGGCCGGGTCCCGGCCTCCTGCACCGGCTGCGCGTTGTCCTGCGGCACCGGGTTGGAGAGCGGGCCGCAGGTCGCCTGGCCGATGACCTTGGCCGTGGAGGGGAGACCGGCGGGCACCCCGTAGACCGGGTGCGCGAAGTCGAAGACGCCCGTCAGGTCGCCGGTGACCTTGCGGCGCCAGGCGCTGATGTTCGGACAGTTCGCGGGGGTGCCGAGCGCGGCCGTCCACTTCTCCATGAAGCGCAGCACGGAGGTGTGGTCGAAGATCTCGGAGCTCACCCAGCCGCCGCGGGTCCACGGGGACATCACGATCATCGGGACGCGGAAACCGAGCCCGATCGGGACTCCGTCGATGTACTCGCCGGCGGTGCCGGGCGGGGCGACCGGCGGCGGGACGTGGTCGAAGAAGCCGTCGTTCTCGTCGTAGTTGAGGAAGAGGACGGTGGAGTCGAAGACCTCCGGGTTGGCCGAGAGCGCACGGTAGACCAGGTCCACGAAGTGCGCGCCGTCGCCGGGCGGGGCGTACGGGTGCTCGGAGAAGGCCTCGTTCGCCACGACCCAGGAGACCTGGGGGAGGGTGCCGGCGACGACGTCCGCGCGGATGGCGGCGGCGATGTCGTCGGGGGTGGAGCCGGTGACCTTGGGGACGGAGCCCATGCCGCGGTCCCACAGGGGGTTGCCGGGGGCGGCGTCCGTGAACTTCTTGAAGTAGGCGAGCCCGTTGTCCCCGTAGTTGTCCTGGGCGTTCTGGTAGACCTTCCAGCTCATCCCGGCGCGCTGCAGGGCCTCCGCGTACGTCTCCCAGGTCAGCCCGGACTCGTCGCCGCCGTCCTTGCTGCCCGCGTCGATCTTGCCGCTCCACAGGAAGGTGCGGTTGGGGCCGGTCGCGCTCAGGGTGGAGCAGAAGTAGGCGTCGCAGATGGTGTAGGCGTCGGCGATGCCGTAGTGGAACGGTATGTCGCCGCGGTCGAGGTACCCGAGGGTGCGGGTGTTGCCGACGCCGGTGACGAAGTTGTCCATGCGGCCCTTGTTCCAGGCCGCGTGCTGTGAGGTCCAGCTGTGCGGGAGGTCGCCGTTGCACTGGGCGAGGGTTTCGCCGTCCACCCCGCCCACCGGCGGGGTGGAGCTGAGCTTCCACGGGTACTGGCGGCCGCCCCAGTTGGGCTGGTTGAACATGCCCCAGCCGCCCGGGATGTTGCCGGCGGCGCGGTCGCCGAAGCCGCGGACACCCTTCAGCTTGCCGAAGTAGTGGTCGAAGCTGCGGTTCTCCTGCATCAGGATCACCACGTGCTTCACGTCGGTGATCGTGCCGGACGCGGCGGCCGCGGCCGCCGAGGTCGGCGCGATCGCGGGCAGGGCCGCCCCTGCCATCAGCCCGGCGCCGATTCCCACGAATCCTCTGCGGCTGATAGGTGTCACTGGCTGCTCGCCTCCAACTCAAGTGCCCCGCTGGCACATTGACGGCAAGAGTGGCGGTAGCCGCGCCAAAGGTCTACATCCGTGCGGTAAGAAGTCGGTGAACATCCGGGTGGCCTGATTCAGCCATCGACCCGTACGAGCATCTTGCCCAGATTGTCCCCTCGGAGCATGCCCCGGAAGGCATCCACCGTGTGATCAAACCCCTGTACAACGGTGGTGTCGGTACCGATCCGGCCACTGCGCAGATGGGGTACGAGGAAGTCCTCCAGTTCGTCCTGCAGATTGGTGTGATTGCGAACCAATACCCCTTCCAGGCGCAGCGACTTGTGTACGACCTCGAAGAGGTTGCGGGGCGCGGCGGGGGAGCGGTCGCCGTTGTACATCGAGATCCCGCCGACCCAGGCGATCCGTCCGTACTCGCGCAGCACGTCGATCGCCCCCTCCAGGTGGTCCCCGCCGACGTTGTCCACGTAGACGTCGATGCCGCCCCCCGTGGCGGCCGCGGCCTGTGCGAGCTGCTCGCCGACCGGCCCGTCGTGGTAGTCGAAGGCCGCGTCGAAGCCGAGGACCCCGGTGAGGTGGCGGACCTTCGCCGCCGAACCGGCGCTGCCGATGATCCGGCGGGCGCCGAGCAGCCGGGCGATGTGGCCGGTGGCCGTTCCGACCCCGCCCGCCGCGGCCGAGACGAAGAGGTCCTCGCCCTCGCGCAGGCTCGCGGTGCGGGTCAGGGCGGCGTACGCGGTCAGGCCGGTGCCGCCGAGGATGGAGAGGTACGCCTCCAGCGGGACGCCCTCGTGGCCGCGGAGTTTGCGGGTGCCGCCGGCGCCCGCGGTGACGAGGGCGTGGGTGCGCCAGCCCTCGCGGTGGAAGACCAGGTCGCCCTCCGCGAGGCCCGGGTCGCGGGAGGCGACGACCCGGCCCACCGAGCGGCCTTCCAGCGGGGTGCCGAGCTCGAAGCCGCCGTCGCCGCCGTCCATCAGTCCGCGGTGGTACGGGTCCACGGAGAGCAGCAGGTTCTCCACCAGGGCGGTGCCGGGGCGCGGCTCGGGGACCGGGGTCCGGACGTAGGCGAAGTCCGAGGCGGCGGGGAAGCCGGTCGGGCGGGCGATCTGGTGGACGGCGAAAGCGGTGTTCGTGGTCATGGCGAGGACGCTAGGAGGGAATCCCCGGGCCGGGCAGGGGGTTTGGCTCATGGAAGCCGCACACCCATGAACGACGCTCATAGAACGAGGTGAGGGCCCCGTGGCCGAGCTCCTCCCGCAGGAACTGCGGGTGCTGGTGGCCGTCGCCGAGCGCGGCGGCTTCTCCGCCGCGGCCGCCTCGCTCGGCCTCACCCAGTCGGCCGTCTCGCACTCGGTGCGCGGCAGCGAGGCCAAACTCGGCGCGGTGCTCTTCGAGCGCGGCCGCACCGGCGCCTCGCCCACCCCGGCGGGGGAGCGGGCCGTCGGGCACGCCCGCCGGATCCTGCGGCTCTACGAGGTCATGGGCGCGGAGGCGCGCGGCGCGGGCCGGTCCGCTGCCCCGGCGGCACTGGACGGCGTGCTGCGGATCGCCGCGTTCCGCAGTGCGGCCCTGCACCTGCTGCCCCCGGCCCTGGAGCGGCTCACCGCCCGCCACCCCGGCATCCGCCCCGAGGTCCGGGTGGTGCGCGAACTCGGCGCCGGCGCGGCCGGGGAGGTGGCCGCGGGCCGCGCGGACCTCGGCATCGCGACGCTGGGCGTTGCACAGGGCCTGCCGCCCGGTCTGCTGAGCGGGGTGCTCGTGGAGGAGGCGTACGCCCTGGTGCATCCGGCCGGACACCCCGACCCGAAGGCGCTGCCCCTGATGGACTGGGACGAGAACTGCGGCTCCTACACCCGCAGCTGGTGGCTGGCGCAGGACTGGATCCCGCGGGCGACCGTCAAGGCGGAGGACGACGCGATGGTGCTGACCATGGTGGGGCGGGGGCTCGGCATGGCGATCATGCCCGAGCTGTCCCTCCGGGAGGCGACCGGAGCCGTGGACATCACCGGTTTGGGTCCGGAGGGGCCGGTGAGGCGCGTGGGGTACGTCACCACACCGGAATCCGCTGCGACCCTGGCCGTACGGGCTCTGATCAGGGAACTTCGTGCCGTGAGCGGCTGAAAACGGATCCCTTGAAGGGGGCTTCCGGGCGGTTCGGCGTCTCAGATAGTAGGAAGTCCGAGTAATTGCGGAGACATACAGCGGGAGCTGGCTTACGTTGTAGAAGCCGAACGTCTCGCCGATCCGGCGAATGGCGGTCGAGAGCGCGCGCCCCATGGCAGGCAACCCCTGCCGCGCACCGCTCCCCGCCTCTTCCGGCGCCTTGAAGGAACCCCTCATCCGCGGCCTCGCCGCGCCGTGATCTCAAGGAGTCGATCACCATGACGCACACCCCCTCCACCACCGCCCGCCGCGTCCGCCGCTCCGCCTCCGCCGAAGCGGACCGGAAGAACGCCGCCGCCGCCCTCCAGCGCGCGCTGGACCGCCGCGACAACGGCGGCTCGACCGGCCACTGACCGGCGCGCTCGACCGGCTGCCGGCCCACCGCGGACCGGCCGCCGGCCGGCCACCGGCCTGCCGCAATCAGGTCCCTGGCCTGCCGCCGAGCCCTCCCGGACCCGTACATATTGCGTCCACATGGTGGACGCAATATGTCTGAGGGATGGGACAAGGAGTACGGTTCCACCATGTCGACCAGCATCAATCTCGCAGTGATCCCCGGTGATGGCATCGGCCAGGAAGTCGTGGCTCAGGGCCTCAAGGTCCTTACCGCGGTCCTGCCCCAGGATGTGAAGCTGGAGACCAAGGAATACGACCTCGGCGCCCAGCGCTGGCACCGCACCGGTGAAACCCTCCCGGATGCGGAGCTCGAAGCCCTCAAGCACCACGACGCGATCCTGCTGGGCGCCATCGGCGACCCCTCGGTCCCGTCGGGCGTCCTGGAGCGCGGTCTGCTGCTGAAGCTCCGCTTCGCCTTCGACCACTTCATCAACCTGCGCCCGTCGAAGCTCTTCCCCAACACGGCCACCCCGCTCGCCGGCCGTCCGGAGATCGACTTCGTCGTGGTCCGCGAGGGCACCGAAGGCCCGTACACCGGCAACGGCGGCAGCCTGCGCACCGGCACCCCGGCCGAGGTGGCCACCGAGGTCAGCCTCAACACGGCCTACGGCGTCGAGCGCGTGGTCCGGGACGCGTACGAGCGTGCCAACGCCCGCCCGCGCAAGAAGCTGACGCTGGTCCACAAGAACAACGTGCTCGTCTACGCCGGTCACCTGTGGAAGAACATCTTCGACAAGGTCGGCCAGGAGTACCCCGAGGTCACCACCGACTACCTGCACGTCGACGCCGCGACGATCTTCTTCGTCACCCAGCCGGAGCGCTTCGACGTCATCGTCACGGACAACCTCTTCGGTGACATCCTCACCGACCTGGCCGCCGCCGTGACCGGTGGAATCGGCCTGGCCGCCTCGGGCAACATCAACCCGACCGGCGCCTTCCCGTCCATGTTCGAGCCCGTCCACGGCTCGGCCCCGGACATCGCCGGCACCGGCAAGGCCGACCCGACCGCGACCATCCTCTCGGTCGCCCTCCTGCTGCGCCACCTCGGCTACGAGGCCCAGGCCGCCCGCATCGAGGACGCGGTCTCCGCCGACCTGGCCGAGCGCGACGGCACCTTCCGCTCCACCGACGCCATCGGCGACGCCCTCGCCGCGCGAGTAGCCGGCTGACCCGGTAGCCCCACCTCCAGGAAGCCGCCGGGTCGCGACCACCGCACCCGGCGGCTTTTCCTGTGCGGCCCCGGGTGTCACCATCTCTCCTGGGCCGCATTCACCCCGTTTCACCGAAGCGTCCTCCCGCGCGATAATCGAACGCGAGGCCGCGGAATACGGGGAAGCTCGGACGTCCTAGTACGCCGTGAGCGCGGTCCGCCCTACAAAACCGGTGAAGGACAAGCACTCATGACGACGCCCACGATCGAGCTGAAGCCCTCCTCGACCCCCCTGTCCGCCGCGGAGCGCGACGCGATCCTGGTCAGCCCCGGCTTCGGCCGCCACTTCACCGACCACATGGTCACGATCAAGTGGACCGAGGGCCGTGGCTGGCACGACGCGGAGCTGGTCCCGTACGCGCCCCTGTCGATGGACCCGGCGAACATGACCCTGCACTACGCGCAGACGATCTTCGAGGGGCTCAAGGCCTACAAGCAGCCCGACGGCACCGTCGCCACCTTCCGTCCGCGGGCCAACGCCGAGCGCTTCCAGTCCTCCGCCCGCCGGATGGCGATGCCGGAGCTGCCGACCGACCTGTTCATCGCCGCCTGTGACGCGCTGATCAAGCAGGACCGCGCCTGGGTGCCGGACTCCGGCGAGGCCTCGCTCTACCTGCGGCCCTTCATGTTCGCCACCGAGGTCGGCCTCGGCGTCCGCCCGGCGAACGAGTTCCTCTTCATCGTGATCGCCTCGCCCGCCGGCGCCTACTTCCCCGGGGGCGTCAAGCCCGTCTCCGTCTGGCTCTCCGAGGAGTACGTCCGCGCGGCCAAGGGCGGCACCGGCGCCGCCAAGACCGGCGGCAACTACGCGGCATCGCTCGTCGCGCAGGCCCAGGCCGCCGAGCACGGCTGCGACCAGGTGGTCTGGCTCGACGCCGTCGAGCACCGCTGGATCGAGGAGATGGGCGGGATGAACCTGTACTTCGTGTACGGCGACCGCATCGTCACCCCCGAGCTCACCGGCTCGCTCCTCCCCGGCATCACCCGCGACTCCCTCCTCACCATCGCCCGCGACCTCGGCTACACCGCCGAAGAGGGCCGCATCACCACCGAGGACTGGAAGCGCGACAACGAGAACGGCACCCTGACCGAGGTCTTCGCCTGCGGTACGGCCGCCGTGATCACCCCGGTCGGCTCCGTCAAGTCGGAGCGCGCGAACTGGACCCAGGGCAACGGTGAGCCCGGCGAGGTCACCATGAAGCTCCGCAAGGCCCTCCTGGACCTCCAGACCGGCCACAACGCCGACACCCACGGCTGGATGCACCCGCTGGGCTAGTCCCTCCGGTCCCGAACCGCCCGAAGGCCCCCCGCGCGATGTGCGGGGGGCCTTCGGCGTTGAGCGGCAGGGGGCGTGGTCAGCGCTCCTTGTCCGCCTCGCCCTCGTGCTTCTTCTCGTCTTCGCGCTTCTTCCCGCGCTCCTGGTTCGTCCCGTCCGGGCCGAGGCCCACCAGGGCGTCACCGAAGGCGTAGGCCAGGCCCGCGGCCCCCTTGACGATCTTGCCCGCCACGTATGCGAGTTCTTCCACGACGCCTCTCCGTGTCGTTCGTGGCGGCCCTTTCCTGTTCGGCCACCGCTGTACCGGTAGACGCCGGCGCAGGCCCGAGGGTTGACCGCGAGGCCGAACCGGGGAACTCGCGTACGGGGTGGCTCAGGCGGCGACCGGCTGCTCGGCGGCTTCGGCGGGCGCCGGGGCGGGGGCCGTGCGGGCGGTCAGGGCCGTGTAGACCAGGCCGCCGGTCAGGCCGGAGAGGACGAAGGAGCAGTCCACGCCGCCGGTCAGGGCCAGCAGCGGGCCCTCGTAGAACGGGGTGGTCACGGCGAGCAGGCCGACGCCCGCGCCGACGGCCCAGGAGAGGGTGGCCGAGATGTTCCAGCCGCCGCGGAACCAGTAGACCCCGCCCTTGGCGCGACGGTTGAAGACCTGCAGGGCCTCGGCGTCGTAGCGGCCGCGGCAGCGGACGTAGCCGATGAGGGTGATCACGGCCCACGGGGTGCCGATCGCGGTCAGCAGCAGCACGAACGAGGTCATCGCGGCCTGTACGTCCCACTCGAAGGAGCCGACGAACACGAAGGCGGTGGCCACGGCCGCGGCGATCACGGTGGCCGTGGTGCGGGTGGCCTTGGGCACGATGGCGTCGAGGTCGAGGCCCATCGAGTAGAGCATCAGCCCGGCGTTGCCGACCGATCCGGCCGCCGCGGCGACCAGCAGCGGAACCAGGTACCAGAACGGCGCGGCGTCGACCAGCGGACCGGCGTACTCGGCGCCGGCCCGGGCGGCGAGCGCGGTGTAGGTGCCGAAGAGCTGCGGGATCAGCAGCCCGACGAGCAGGCCGAGCCCGGTGGACCAGAGCACCTTGCGGGAGCCGTGCCTGCGCGGGGAGATGTAGCGGGTGTAGTCGCCGAGCAGGGTGATGAAGGCGACGGGCCCGCTGAGCCCGGCGGCGACGGCGGCGAGCAGCCAGGTCGGCCAGAAGGAGCCGAGCAGGTACACGGTGTCCGGCGGAGCGGCGGTGGTGAAGTCGGGTGCGTAGGCGAACACGCCGACGGCCAGCAGCAGCACCATGCCGATGGAGAGCACCTTGCTCATGCGCAGCAGCAGCCGGTAGCCGAAGACGGCCCCGACGACGGTGCACGCGGCGAGCACGCCGTACATCACGGCCCGGGAGAGGCCGGTGTCCGGCAGCCCGGTGAGCCGGGACAGGGCGCCGACCATCACGTCGCCGCCTATCCACAGGGTCAGCGCGGTGTAGCCGAGGGAGAGCAGCAGGCCGACCACCGAGCCGACGAGCCGGCCGCGGACGCCGAACTGGGCGCCGCTGGAGGTGGAGAGGTTGGTCCCCGTGCGCAGGGAGACGAGCGCCAGCGGCGCGGTGAAGGCGATGCCGACGAGGGTGCCGACGACGATGGCGGTGACCGACGGCCACAGACCCAGTCCGAAGGACGGGGGCAGCCAGCCGAAGACGATCACACCGAGGCAGAGATTGGAGCCGAGGAGGATCGAAATCAGGTCACGGGGACCGCTGGTCCGTTCCTCCTCCGGGATGGTGTCGACTCCGCGCTGTTCGATGGGCATGGGGGGGCTCCCTTGGCAGGGCGGGGGGTGGCAATGCAATGTTTGAGCGACACTCAATGTGACCTAAGTGCTGGTCTCAGGTCAATGCTTCATTGCAGGGAAATGAAGAGTTAGAGTGATGCTCTAACCCATCGACTCAAAGGGTGGTGGATCGGCGTGCGGCTGACCCCTACGGAGCGCGACCGGCTGCTTCTCCGCAGCGCTGCGGAACTGGCCAGGGCCCGACGGGCCCGCGGATTGAAGCTCAACGTCCCGGAGGCCACCGCGCTCGTCGCGGACACGGTCTGCGAGGCCGCGCGCGACGGCAAGCGGCTGGCGGAGGCCATCGAGGAGGCCCGCTCCGTGCTGGGCCCGGACGATGTCCTGCCCGGCGTCAGCGACGTGGTCACCGAGGTGCACGTGGAGGCCGTCTTCGACGACGGATCCCGCCTCGCGGTGGTCTCGTCCCCGATCCGGGGCGCCGTCGGCCTGGGCGAGGACGCCCCGGGCGCGGTCGTGCCCGGCCCCGGAGCCCCCCAGCCGGAGCCCACGGTCCACCTGCGCGTGCGCAACACCGCCCCGGTGCCGGTGAGCGTCACCTCCCACTTCCACTTCTTCGAGGCCAACCCGCGCCTCGACTTCGACCGCGCAGCGGCGTACGGCATGCGCCTGTGCGTACCGGCGGGCTCGTCCGTACGGTTCGACCCGCACGGCGAGGGCGAGGTCGGCCTCGTCCCCATCGGCGGGGACCGCATCGCGATCGGCTTCGCGGGGCTGGTCGACGGGCCGCTGGACGCCCCCGGCGCCAAGGCCGAAGCCCTGCGCCGCGCGGCCGCCTGCGGCTACCTCGGCACGGACGGGGCCGAGCGGACCGACGGGGCCGAGCGGACCGACGCGACCGATGGAACCGACGCCACGGACGGAGACCAGGCGTGAGCAAGCAGACCAGGCACAGTGACCACTGCGCACCCGGCAGTCGGCACATCGACCCGCACGAGTACGCCTCCGTCTTCGGCCCCCGCGCCGGCGACCGGGTCCGGCTCGGCGACTCCGGGCTGACCGTCCGGGTGGAGTCCGACGCGCAGAAGCCCGGGGACGAGTTCCTGGCCGGTTTCGGCAAGACGGCCCGCGACGGGCTGCACCTGAAGGCCGCCGCCGTCCGCGACACCTGCGACGTGGTGATCAGCAACGTGCTGGTCATCGACGCCGTCCTCGGCATCCGCAAGGTCTCCATCGGCATCCGTGAGGGCCGCATCCACGCGATCGGCCGGGCCGGCAACCCCGACACCCTCGACGGGGTGGACGTCGTGGTCGGCACGGGGACGAGCATCGTCTCCGGCGAGGGCATGATCGCCACCGCCGGCGCCGTCGACACCCATGTGCACCTGCTCTCCCCGCGCATCATGGAGGCCTCGCTCGCCGCGGGCGTCACCACCATCATCGGGCAGGAGTTCGGCCCGGTCTGGGGCGTCGGCGTCAACTCGCCGTGGGCGCTCAAGCACGCCTTCAACGCCTTCGACGCCTGGCCCGTCAACATCGGCTTCCTGGCCCGGGGTTCCTCCTCGGACCCGGCCCCGCTGATCGAGGCGCTCGCCGAAGGCGGGGCCTCCGGGTTCAAGGTCCACGAGGACATGGGCGCGCACACCCGCGCCCTGGACACCGCCCTGCGCGTCGCAGAGGAGTACGACGTCCAGGTCGCCCTGCACAGCGACGGCCTCAACGAGTGCCTGTCCGTCGAGGACACCCTGCGGGTGCTGGACGGCCGGACCATCCACGCCTTCCACATCGAGGGCTGCGGCGGCGGCCACGTCCCCAACGTCCTCAAGATGGCCGGCGTGCCGAACGTCATCGGCTCCTCCACCAACCCGACCCTGCCCTTCGGCCGGGACGCGGTCGCCGAGCACTACGGCATGATCGTCTCCGTCCACGACCTCAAGCCGGACCTCCCCGGCGACGCCGCCATGGCCCGCGACCGGATCCGCGCGGGCACGATGGGGGCCGAGGACGTCCTGCACGACCTCGGCGCGATCGGCATCACCTCCTCCGACGCCCAGGGCATGGGCCGCGCGGGCGAGACCATCCGCCGCACCTTCGCCATGGCCGCCAAGATGAAGGGCGAGCTGGGACCGCTGGACGGCGACGGCGAGGGCGACGACAACGCCCGCGTCCTGCGCTACATGGCCAAGCTGACCATCAACCCGGCCATCGCCCACGGCCTGGCCCACGAGATCGGCTCCATCGAGGTCGGCAAGCTCGCCGACATCGTGCTGTGGCGCCCCCAGTTCTTCGGCGCCAAGCCCCAACTGGTCCTCAAGTCCGGCTTCCCGGCATACGGGGTCACCGGTGACCCCAACGCCGCCACCGACACCTGCGAACCGCTGGTCCTCGGACCGCAGTTCGGCTCGTACGGAGCCACCGCGGCCGATATCTCCGTCGCCTTCGTCTCGGCCGCCGCGGCGGCCCTGGGCAGCGACGAGATGCCGACCCGCAGGCGCCGGGTCGCCGTCCGCGGCACCCGGGGCATCGGCCCCGGGAACCTGCTCCTCAACTCCCGGGTGGGCGCGGTCGATGTGGACGCGCGCAGCGGACTCGTCTCCCTCGACGGGGAACCGCTGCGCTCCGAAGCGGCCGAATCGGTCTCCCTCAACCGCCTGTACTTCCTGTAAGCCCTAAGGACCCCTGCCATGACCGACACCACGCCCGTGAACGCCGGATTCCGGATGCCCGCCGAGTGGACGCCCCACGAGCGCACCTGGATGGCCTGGCCCAGCCCCAACCCCACCTTCACCAACGACCAGGAGCTCGCCGAGGCCCGCGAGGCCTGGGGCGCCGTGGCCCGCGCGGTGCGCTCGTACGAACCGGTGACCCTGGTGGTCTCGCCCGGTGATGCCGACAGCGCCCGCGCCGTCGTCGGCGATGACATCGAGCTGGTCGAGCGCGAGCTCGACGACGCCTGGATGCGCGACATCGGCCCGACCTTCGTCACCAACGACGCGGGCGAGCTGGCCGCCGTCGACTGGACCTTCAACGGCTGGGGCGCCCAGGACTGGGCCCGCTGGGACCACGACTCGAAGGTCGCCCGCGAGATCTCCGGCATCGTCGGGACCCGCACCTACAGCACCGCGCTGGTCAACGAGGGCGGCGCCATCCACGTGGACGGCGAGGGCACCGTCCTCCTCACCGACACCGTGCAGCTCGGCAAGGGCCGCAACCCCGACTGGACCCGCGAGCAGGTCGAGGCCGAGATCCACGCCCACCTGGGCACCACCAAGGCGATCTGGCTCCCGTACGGCCTGGCCGGCGACTACGGCACCTACGGCACCCAGGGCCACGTGGACATCGTCGCCGCCTTCGCCCGCCCCGGCGTGGTCATGGTCCACAGCCAGCCCGACCCGGCCCACCCGGACCACGAGCGCGGCAAGACCATCGCCGCCCTCCTGCGCGCGTCCACCGACGCCCGGGGGCGTCAGCTCCAGGTCGTGGAGATCCCGGCGCCGACCGTGCTGGAAGAGGACGGGGAGTGGGTCGACTACTCCTACATCAACCACTACCTGTGCAACGGCGGCGTGGTCCTGTGCGCCTTCGACGACCCGCGCGACGAGGAGGCGGCGGAGATCTTCCGCGGTCTCTTCCCCGAGCGGACCGTGACGCTCGTCGACGCACGTACGATTTTCGCCGGGGGTGGCGGTATCCACTGCATCACCCAGCAGCAGCCGAAGGTCTGACCCCGAGAGGGCGGCCGGGACGAGGAGTGGGCCATGGTGGCGGGTGAGGTACGTGCCGCGCGCAAGAACGCGCCGCCGCGCGAGGACGTACTGGTCGCCGCCATGGCCACCATCGCCGAACGCGGCCTGGACGGTCTGACCATGGCCGGCCTGGGCCGCCAGGTCGGCATGAGCAGCGGCCACCTCCTCTACTACTTCCGCACCAAGGACGAGCTCCTGCTGCAGACCCTGGAGTGGAGCGAGGCGGCGCTCGGCACCCGCCGCCGCGCCCTGCTGTCCCGCCGCGGCCCGGCGCGCGAGCGCCTGCAGGCGTACGTGGACCTGTACGTGCCCGAGGGCGCCCGGGATCCGCACTGGACGCTGTGGCTGGAGGTCTGGAACCGCTCGCAGAACGCGGGACCGGGGGAACGGGACCGCCAAGGGGCCATCGAGGGCGCCTGGCACCGCGACCTGGTGGCCCTGCTTGCCGAGGGCATCTCGCGCGGAGAGTTCCGCCCGGTCGACCCGGACCGCTTCGCGGCCCGGCTGCGGGCCCTGCTCGACGGGTTCAGCATCCAGGTCGCCGTCGGCCTGCCCGGGATAGGGCGGGGCGACATCCTGGAGCACGTCGGCGAGTTCCTCAGCGAGGCGCTGACCCCTCATGGCGATTCCAGCCCCGCCGGCGTTTGAGGCGCGGGGTCCGGGGCGGAGCCCCGGCACGGAGCCGCACCAGGCCGGACGGGGGTGCCCGCATACTGAGATCCCCGTCCAGCCGCGGCATGCGGTATGGCAGACTGCCGACGTGCCTGCTCAGCTCATGATTATGGACAGCAGCGCGCCGGTCCCCAGTGGCCGCTGAGCCGCGAAAGAACTTCGCGGAGGCGGCCACCGTGCCCCAGACCCGCGCGCAGACCTCTCGCACCCGCGAGAGGTTTTTTCGTTTTCCGGCCCGAACGCGCCGGAATCGGGCAGCGCGCGATGATGGGGGCAGTGGCGTCGGCCTGCCCCGAGGGCGGCATCCGGAACCACCCATCCGACAGGAGTCAGATCAGCATGACGACGACAGAGGCGACCGAGCCGACTGCGCCGGCTTCGGGCCCCGGCCCCGATGACGGGTTCCACGTCTTCGACACGACCCTGCGCGACGGTGCCCAGCGTGAGGGCATCAACCTCACGGTCGCGGACAAGCTGACGATCGCCCGGCACCTGGACGACTTCGGGGTGGGGTTCATCGAGGGCGGCTGGCCCGGCGCCAACCCGCGCGACACGGAGTTCTTCTCGCGTGCCCGCGCGGAGATCGACTTCAAGCACGCCCAGCTCGTCGCCTTCGGCGCGACCCGCAGGGCGGGCGGCTCGGCCGCCACCGACCCGCAGGTCCGCGCCCTGCTGGAATCCGGCGCCCCGGTGATCACCCTGGTCGCCAAGTCCCACGACCGGCACGTCGAGCTCGCCCTGCGCACCACCCTCGAAGAGAACCTGGAGATGGTCCGCGACACCGTCGCCCACCTGGTCTCCCAGGGCCGCCGGGTCTTCGTCGACTGTGAGCACTTCTTCGACGGCTACCGGGCCAACGCCGAGTACGCGAAGTCCGTCGTACGCGCCGCACACGAGGCCGGCGCCGACGTCGTGGTCCTCTGCGACACCAACGGCGGCATGCTGCCCGCGCAGATCACAGCGACGGTGGCGACCGTACTGGCCGACACCGGCGCCCGCCTGGGCATCCACGCCCAGGACGACACCGGCTGCGCCGTCGCCAACACGCTGGCCGCCGTGGACGCCGGCGCCACCCACGTGCAGTGCACCGCGAACGGCTACGGCGAGCGGGTCGGCAACGCCAACCTCTTCCCGGTCGTCGCCGCGCTGGAGATCAAGTACGGCCGCACGGTCCTGCCCGCGGGCGCCCTGGCCGAGATGACCCGGATCTCGCACGCCATCGCCGAGGTCGTCAACCTCACCCCCTCCACGCACCAGCCCTACGTCGGGGTCTCCGCCTTCGCGCACAAGGCGGGCCTGCACGCCTCGGCCATCAAGGTCGACCCGGACCTGTACCAGCACATCGACCCCGCGCGGGTCGGCAACACCATGCGGATGCTCGTCTCCGACATGGCCGGCCGGGCCTCCATCGAGCTCAAGGGCAAGGAGCTCGGCGTCGACCTCGGCGGGGACCGCGCACTGGTCTCCCGGGTGGTGGAGCGGGTCAAGGAGCGGGAACTCCAGGGCTACACGTACGAGGCCGCCGACGCCTCCTTCGAGCTGCTGCTGCGCGCCGAGGCCGAGGGCCGGGCGCGCAAGTACTTCCGCATCGAGTCCTGGCGGGCCATCGTCGAGGACCGCCCCGACGGCACGCACGCCAACGAGGCCACGGTGAAGCTGTGGGCGAAGGGCGAGCGGATCGTCGCGACGGCGGAGGGCAACGGCCCGGTCAACGCGCTGGACCGCGCGCTGCGGGTCGCCCTCGAACGCTTCTACCCCCAGCTCGCGAAGTTCGAGCTGATCGACTACAAGGTCCGCATCCTGGAGGGCGCACACGGCACCTCCTCCACGACCCGGGTCCTGGTCACCACGACGGACGGCACCCGCGAGTGGAACACGGTCGGCGTCGCCCCGAACGTGATCGCGGCCTCCTGGCAGGCCCTGGAAGACGCCTTCACCTACGGCCTCCTGCACGCGGGCGTGGAGCCGGCGGAGTAGTCCGCGGACGCCGTCTCGCCGCGCTCCGGCGGGGTGAGACGGCGCGGTCGGCCGGTGGGGTCAGCCGGGTGGGGTCAGCCAGAGCGGTCAGCCGGTGGGGCAGGACTTATGTCCGGCTCACACAGGATTGCACCCGTTCGGGTAGCGTCATGGATATGAGGACCAGGCTTATATCCGTATCTTTTGGATCGCTGCTGGCCGCTCTGCTGCTGGCGCTGTCCGCGACCGCGTTGCTGGTCGCCCCGCAGGCGTCGGCGGCCGACGGGACCACCACCGTGGCGGAGGCCCTCAAGAAGGGCCCGGTCTACGTGGACCCCCGCGCCGAGGCGCAGCTGTCGCCCGCGCAGGCCCAGGCGCTCGAGAAGAAGATCAAGGACGCCGGGAAGCCGGTGTTCGTGGCCGTACTGCCGGCCACCGCCGAGTTCCCCGCCGCCAGCGTGCTCAAGACGGTCCGTACCGAGACCGGCATCACCGGGCTCTACGCGATCCGGCTCGGGGAAGGCTTCAACGCCGGCGCCGACCGGGCGGTCATGCCCGGCAACGCGGTCCGCAACCTGGTCGACGCCGTCAAGGCGGGCGGGGCTGCGGACGCGAACACCGAGCTCAACGCCTTCGTGGACCAGGCCCTCGCCCAGGCCAAGGGCAAGGCCCCGGCCTCCTGGGGCACCGCGAGCACCGACGGCGGCGGCGCCCCGGTGGGCGCCCTGATCGGACTCGGCGTGGTGGCAGCCGTCGGCGGTGGCGGGGCGTACGCGCTGGTCAAGCGCAACCGCAAGAAGAAGGAAGAGCTCCGGCGCGAGTCCATCGCCCGGCTGAGCGTGGTCGTCGACGAGGACATCACGGCCTTCGGCGAGGAGCTGGAGCGCCTCGACTTCCACCCCGGTGAGCCCGGCGCCGACGACGCCATGCGGGCGGACTACGAGCAGGGCCTCGACTCGTACGAGAAGGCCAAGCAGATCATGGCCTCCGTGCAGCACCCGGAGGAGGTCAAGGGGGTCACCCAGGCCCTCGAAGACGGCCGGTACGCCCTGGCCCGCCTCGACGCGCGTCGGCAGGGCCGGCCGCTGCCCGAGCGCCGCGCACCCTGCTTCTTCGACCCGCGCCACGGGCCGAGCACCGAGGACGCGGCCTGGGCCCCGGCGGGCGGAGCCGCCCGTACGGTCCCGGTCTGTGCGGCGGACGCCGTCCGGCTGCGCGACGGCCAGGACCCGGCGGTCCGCACCGTCGACACCGAGCACGGTCCGCGCCCCTACTACGACGCCGGCCCGGCGTACGGCCCCTGGGCCGGCGGCTACTTCGGCGGCGGCATCCTGCCCGGCCTGCTCATGGGCACGATGCTCGGTTCGATGATGTCCAGTCCGGCCTACGCCTCCGACTTCGGAGGCGGCAACGGATTCGACGGAGGAGGCGGCGGCTTCGACGGCGGCGACGTCTCCGGGGCCGACTTCAACCCGTCCGACTTCGGCGGCGGGGACTTCGGCGGGGGAGGCGGCTTCGACGGCGGCGGCGGGTTCGGCGGGGGCGACTTCTAGCCGCCCCCGGCCCCGCAGTGTGGAACCAGGCTCACGCCTGCTTGATCGCCGAGATGTCGAAGGTCAGCTTCACCTTGTCGCTGACCATCACGCCGCCGGTCTCCAGGGCCGCGTTCCAGGTCAGGCCCCAGTCGGAGCGCAGGATCTCGGCCGAGCCCTCGAACCCGACGCGCTCGTTGCCGTAGACGTCGGTGGCCGAGCCGCCGAACTCCAGGTCGATGGAGAGCGGGCGCGTGACGTCCTTGATGGTCAGCTCGCCGGTGATGCGGTACGCGTCGCCGCCGAGCTGCTGCGCCTCGGTGGAGCGGAAGGTCATCAGCGGGAAGGTCTCGGCGTCGAAGAAGTCCCCGGAACGCAGGTGGCCGTCGCGGTCGCCGATGCCGGTGTCGACGGAGGCGATCTTCACGTCGATGGAGGCGGTGGAGCGGGACGGGTCGGTGCCGTCCAGGTGCAGGGAGCCCTCGTGGTCGGCGAAGCTGCCGCGCACGTTGGTGACCATCGCGTGGCGGACGGTGAACCCGATGCTGCTGTGGGAGGCGTCGATGACGTAGTCGCCGGTGAGCGCGGCGAGGGCCGGGTCCACGTCGAGGGTGGCGACGGCGGTCGTGGTGGTGTCCTGGGCGCGGCGGGTGAAGAGACCCATGGCTGCTGCTCCTAAGTAAGGGGTGCCGCTTGGTGTCCGGCACTCGTTGAACTTTCAACAACAACGACGCTAGACCCATTCCGTTCAAATTTCAACCTCTGGAAGTTCTTGCGAGTGGCTTGGATGTCTTGAGGGCACCTTGGTGGCGCCTTGGCGGCCGCTTGGCGGGAGTTTTGTTGAATCCCCACAAAGGACCAACGTCCTGCCTGGTGGGACGGGCTGCTCCCACATCGGTTCTGTCCGGCCCGGACAGCGGAAGACACCTGACACTGTGCGGATTCGACGGAGGGTTTTTCCGGTCCGGCTTCGTAAGGTCATTACATGACCGTTGTGGACCAGATTCCGAGCGAGCCGACGGACGCCCGCGGGCGCGTGGCCGAGCTGCACGACCTGCGCGAGCAGGCGCGGCGCGGCCCGAGCGACCGGGCGACCGAAGCGCAGCATGCCAAGGGCAAGCTCACCGCCCGTGAGCGGATCGCGTTGCTGCTCGACGAGGGTTCCTTCAAGGAGGTCGAGCAGCTGCGTCGCCACCGGGCGACGGGGTTCGGCCTGGAGGCCAAGAAGCCCTACACCGACGGTGTCATCACCGGCTGGGGCACGGTCGAGGGCCGTACGGTCTTCGTCTACGCGCACGACTTCCGCATCTTCGGCGGCGCCCTGGGTGAGGCCCACGCCACGAAGATCCACAAGATCATGGACATGGCCATCGCGGCCGGTGCCCCCCTGGTCTCCCTCAACGACGGCGCCGGCGCCCGCATCCAGGAGGGCGTCTCCGCGCTCGCCGGGTACGGCGGCATCTTCCAGCGCAACACCAAGGCCTCGGGCGTCATCCCGCAGATCTCGGTGATGCTGGGCCCCTGCGCCGGCGGCGCGGCCTACTCCCCGGCGCTGACGGACTTCGTGTTCATGGTCCGGGAGACCTCGCAGATGTTCATCACCGGCCCGGACGTGGTCCGCGCGGTGACCGGCGAGGAGATCACCCAGAACGGCCTCGGCGGCGCGGACGTGCACGCCGAGACCTCGGGCGTGGCGCACTTCGCGTACGACGACGAGGAGACCTGCATCTCCGAGGTCCGCTACCTCATCACGATGCTGCCCTCCAACAACCGCGAGAACCCCCCGGTCCACGAGACCAGCGACCCGGCCGACCGTCGGTCCGACGTCCTGCTGGACCTCGTGCCCGCCGACGGCAACCGCCCGTACGACATGCTCAAGGTCATCGAGGAGCTCGTCGACGAGGGCGACGTCCTGGAGATCCACGAGCGCTGGGCCCGCAACATCATCTGCGCCCTGGCGCGGATGGACGGCCAGGTCGTCGGCATCGTCGCCAACCAGCCCGGCCACCTCGCCGGCGTCCTGGACATCCACGCCTCCGAGAAGGCGGCGCGCTTCGTCCAGCTCTGCGATGCCTTCAACATCCCGATCATCACCCTCCTGGACGTCCCCGGCTTCCTGCCGGGCGTCGACCAGGAGCACGGCGGCATCATCCGCCACGGCGCGAAGCTGCTGTACGCGTACTGCAACGCGACCGTGCCGCGGATCTCGCTGATCCTGCGCAAGGCCTACGGCGGTGCGTACATCGTCATGGACTCCCAGTCCATCGGCGCCGACCTCACCTACGCCTGGCCGACCAACGAGATCGCCGTGATGGGCGCCGAGGGCGCCGCCAACGTCATCTTCCGCAAGCAGATCGCGGACGCCGAAGACCCCGAGGCAATGCGTGCGCGCATGGTCAAGGAGTACAAGGCCGAGCTGATGCACCCTTACTACGCGGCCGAGCGAGGCCTCGTCGACGACGTGATCGACCCCGCCGAAACCCGCGAGGTCCTCGTCGCCGCCCTCGCGATGCTCCGCAACAAGCACGCGGACCTGCCGTCGCGCAAGCACGGCAACCCGCCCCAGTAGACGTCGAAGGAGAACTGCCACCGATGAGCAACGCCACCGGCACCCTGCTGAAGGTCGAGAAGGGCAACGCCGAGCCCGAGGAGCTGGCCGCGATCACCGCGATCCTGCTCGCCCGCGCCGCGGCCGCCCCCGAGGACACCGCCACCGCCGCCCGCTCCCAGGCGGGCTGGCGCCGCCTGGAGCGCACCCCCGGCTTCCGCGGCCCGCGCAGCTGGCAGGGCTAGTACGCGAAGCCCCGCAGGCACCACGTGAAAAGCCCCCCGCACTCCTCGGAGTGCGGGGGGCTTTCGCGTACGACCGGACGGCTACCGCAGGCGGGCCATGAGGGCGTGCTCGACCAGGGTGATGAGCGCGCTCTTGGCGTCCGCGCGGTGGCGGGCGTCGGTGGTGATGATGGGGGCGTCCGGGCCGATCTGCAGGGCCTCGCGGACTTCCTCCGGGGTGTACGGCTGGTGCCCGTCGAAGCCGTTGAGGGCGATGACGAAGGGCAGGCCGCTGTTCTCGAAGTAGTCGACGGCGGGGAAGCAGTCGGCGAGACGGCGGGTGTCGACCAGGACGACGGCGCCGATGGCGCCGCGCACGAGGTCGTCCCACATGAACCAGAAGCGGTCCTGACCCGGGGTACCGAAGAGGTACAGGATCAGGTCCTGGTCCAGGGTGATGCGGCCGAAGTCCATGGCGACCGTGGTGGTCGTCTTGTCCCCGGTGTGGGTCAGGTCGTCGATGCCGGCGGAGGCGCTCGTCATGACGGCCTCGGTGCGCAGGGGGTTGATCTCGGAGACGGCGCCCACGAACGTGGTCTTGCCCACGCCGAAGCCACCCGCCACCACGATCTTCGCGGAGGTGGTGGAGCGAGGAGCCGCTCCGCCGTTAGAGCTTGCGAAGTCCACTGAGCACCCTTTCGAGCAGTGTCACATCTGGCTGGCCGCCGGCGGACTCGTCGCCGCCGGGCTGGTGGATGGCTACGAGGCCGGCCTCCGCCAGGTCGGCGACGAGGATCCGGGCTACGCCAAGAGGAATGGAAAGAAGTGCCGAGATCTCCGCGACGGATTTGATCTCCTGGCACAGGAGGCAGATGCGCTGGTGCTCGGGCAACTGCCCTTGCAGACGCGCGGGATCGGCCGTGGTGCTGACCAGTGCCTCGATGGCGAGCTGGTAGCGCGGTCGGGTCCGGCCACCGGTCATCGCGTACGGGCGCACCAGCGGGTTGTGCGCCTGCGGAGCCTGCGGGCGCCCGCCGCGCGGAGGCTGCTGCGGGGGCCGGTAGGACTGCCCGGGCTGCTGCGGCCGGCTGTACGGCTGCTGGTAGGGCTGCCGCTGGTACGGCTGCCCGGAGGCGGGGTCGTGCTCCGACGAAGGCCGGTTGCTGGGAGCGGAAGGGAAGTTGAAGCGGTTCTGGTCGTGCCCACCCTGCGGCTGCTGCGCGCCGCCATAGGGATGTCCTCCGGGTGTTGTCACGTTTCCTCCTCCGACTCCAAGTACGCAGTACTCCCTGTGGAACCGCGCCACCGCACCCTATGGTGCAGTGACGCGAAACGCACTGCCTGTCTGCTAGTTGAGAAGTCCGCCCTGCAGTTCCGCGCGCAGGTCCGGGGTGAGGACACTGCCGGCGCGGTCCACGAGGAGGGCCATCTCGTAACCCACCAGGCCGATGTCGCACTCGGGGTGCGCCAGTACGGCCAGCGAGGATCCGTCGGAGACGGACATCAGGAACAGGAACCCGCGGTCCATCTCCACCACCGTCTGATTGACGGCGCCACCCTCGAAGATGCGGGACGCACCCGCGGTGAGGGAGGTCAGCCCGGAGGCCACCGCGGCGAGCTGGTCGGCCCGGTCGCGGGGGAAGCCTTCGGACATGGCCAGAAGGAGGCCGTCGGCGGATACCACCACCGTGTGGGACACCCCTGGGGTGTTGTCCACGAAGTTGGTGATCAACCAGTTCAGGTTCTGCGCTGCCTGGCTCATCGCGCTCACACTAACGCTCCTGGTCATAGCTGTTACTTGACTGCTCGGATCCCGCGTTGCGGCCCTGCTCGACACCGCGTCGCAGGTTGCTCAACCTGCCACGGATGTCCTCCGGGGCTCGGGAGACCTCGGGGCCTCCCTGCGGCGTCGTCTCCGCAGCGCCCTCGACCAGGTTGGCCTTGGGCACCCGCCGGGGGAGACCGGAGGGGGTGACCCCGCCGGCCTTCGGCTCGCGGAGCTTGGCGGCCTGCTGCCAGCGCTCGTCGTTGTTCGAGCGCCAGTCGGCAGTGCCTTCCGTTTCCCCGGGGGCCTTCTCCGGCGCCGCGGGCTGCTGCTGTCGCGGCGGCCGCTGCTCGAAGAGGGATCCGGAGGACTCCGTTTCCTGCTGTCCCGGCCGCTGCTGCGGCTGGCTGCCGCGTCGCGGCAGGCCCGCCCCGGTCACCTGGTGGCCGGCGTCGGCAGCGGTGCCCGGACGGTCGAAGCCTACGCGCTCCTGGGCCGGTTCGGGAGCGGCCGGTGATTCCGATTCGGTCCCGTAATCCTGCTGGTAGGAGCCCGAGTAGGTGTTCTGCTGGGGCCACTCCGCAGCGGTGGAACGGGAATCGTACCCGCCGTCGTAGGCCGGGAGTTCCTGTCGCTGATCCGTGTACTCGGGTTCCGGATAGGCGTAATCCTGCTGGGTGTACGCGTCGTATCCCTGCCCGGCCTGAGCGGATTCGTAACCGGGGTCGTAGCCCTGCGCGGGCTGCTGCTCGTAGCCCTGGTACGGCTGGTACGCGTGCTCCGGCTGCGGTTCCGGATACTCCGCCGCGGGCTCGTCGTACTGCGACTGCACCTGCGGGTAGCCGACCTGCGCCTCCAGCGCGGCCCGGCGCTCATCACGGCCCAGGGACCGGCCGACCGGGTCGGCGACGGGCTCGTCGAAGCCCGGCCGGTCGGCCCGGTGGACCTCGTAGCGGGAGTCGTCGAAGCCGAGCTCGGCGGCCGTGCGCTGCGCGGCCGGCTGATGGGCCTGCTGGCGCGGGATCATCTGGGAGACCGTGAAGTCGTCCGCCGGGATCTCCTCGCCACCGCCACCGTGGGTGATGGCGTCGGGGAGCATGACCAGCGAGGTGGTGCCGGCCGCTTCGCCCGAGGGGCGCAGCTGGACGCGGATGCCGTGCCGGTCGGCCAGCCGGCCGACCACGAACAGGCCCATGCGCTGGGAGATCGCGGCGTCCACGGTCGGCGGGTTGGCCAGCTTGTGGTTGATGTCCGCGAAGTCCTCGGCCGTCAGGCCGATTCCCTTGTCGTGGATCTCGACCATGACCCGGCCGTCGGGCAGACGCGTCGCGTTGACCCGGACCTTGGTCTGCGGGGAGGAGAAGGTGGTGGCGTTCTCCAGCAGCTCGGCGAGCAGGTGCACGAGGTCGGTCACGGCCTGGCCGTGGATCTCGGCTTCGGAGACGCCCGACAGCTCGACGCGCTCGTACTGCTCCACCTCGGAGGAGGCGGCGCGCAGGACGTCGACGAGGGGGACCGGCTGGTCCCAGCGGCGGCCCGGCTCCTCACCGGCGAGGATGAGGAGGTTCTCGCCGTTGCGGCGCATGCGGGTGGCCAGGTGGTCCAGGCGGAAGAGGTTCTCCAGCTGGTCCGGGTCGGCCTCGTTGTTCTCCAGCTCGGTGATCAGGGTCAGTTGGCCCTCGATCAGCGACTGGTTGCGCATGGAGAGGTTCGTGAAGATCGCGTTGACGTTGCCCCGGAGGAGGGCCTGCTCGGCGGCGAGCCGGACGGCCTCGCGGTGGATCTGGTCGAAGGCGCGGGCGATCTCGCCGATCTCGTCCTGGGAGTCGATCGGGATCGGCACCACGCGGGTGTCGACCTTGCCCGGGTCGGTGCGCGAGAGCTGGTCGACGAGCATCGGCAGGCGCTGCTCGGCGACGTCGAAGGCGCCGTTGCGCAGCCGGCGCATCGCGCGGCCCATCTGGCGGGCCATCATGCCGGCCAGGATGAAGGCGGCGAGCAGGGCCACGACCACGATGGCGCCGGTCAGGATGGCGTCGTTGCGGGCCTCGTCGGAGACGGCGACGGAGTCCTTGAGGGCCTTGTCGAGGAGTTCCTTCTCGAGCTCGGCGTAGCCGTCGAACTTGGCGGTGGCCGCGGCCTGCCAGGCCTGCGGGGTGGTGCCGTCCACCGCGAGCTTGGCGGGCTTCTCGCCGCTGGCTATCGCCTCGGTCATACCGGTGAGCGCGGAGTCGTTGACCACGGGCGGGGCGTGGAAGACGGTGCCGGCCTGCTCGGCCGCCTGCTTGGCGGCGGCGAGCTTCTGGGCGCCCTCCTCGGACTTCTTGCCCATGATCTCGCGCAGCCGCGCGACGTCCTCGTCGGTGCCGGCGGCGACGTACTCGCCGATGGCGATCTCTTCGAGGTACGCGTACGAGGAGAAGGCGACGAGCTGGGCCTTGCGGATGTCCTCGTTCGCACTCGGCCGGACCAGCAGGTGCGTGCCCACCGAGCGCTGCAGCGAGTTCGCGGCCTTGGACAGTTCGAGCGCGTAGACCATGCGGCCGTACGAGGTCACGTTGCCGGTGCCGAGGCCCAGCTCGTTGGAGAACTGCATGAGGTAGTGCTGGACCAGCACGTACCCCTCTTCGGTCGGGATCGGGCCCAGTGCCTTCGGGAGGGCCTTCTTCGGCGTCTCCAGCTGCGGCAGGTAGGCCGTCTTGCGGACCTGCTCCAGCTTCGGCTCCTCCTGGCGAAAGAGCTCCAGGCGGCGTTCCAGGCCCTGGCCCGCGGGCAGGTCCTTCGCGGCCTCGGCGAACTTCGCCTTGGCGGCGTCGGTGGCGGAGTAGGCCTTCAGGACGGGCTCGGACTCGCGCTGGCCCCTGAGCAGGGCGTCGGCCGTCAGGTCGCGCTCGTTCAGGAGCGCCTGGCCGTACTCGGCTGCGGCCTGGACGATGCCGGTGGTCTTCTCGGCGTCCTTGGCCTCGTTCCAGGTGTCGATGGAGCCCTTCACCTGGAAGCCGCCCATGACCAGTCCGACGAGGACCGGCACGAGCAGGATGGCGTTCAGACGGGTCGGCACGCGCCAGTTGCGGGGCGAGAACCTGCTGGTGCTGCCACTGCTCACGGATGGTTCCACGGGTACGTCAAAGGAAGACGTGGCCGCGCGTGGCGGCGGGGTGAAGTTGCCGCGCGCGGGTTCATCCGCGGGGCTCGAGTTGCTTCGCCTCACTCGACCAACAACCTCTCGGCGGTGCTACTAGCTAGTTCGTTGAATTCCAGCACGGTTAACGGCCGTGTTCCAAACAGTTGAAATCGGCCATTCCTAGAGCCTTATGCCCCACATAAATCGGACATAAAGAGCGTCCTGCGGCAAAAATGGGGCCAGTTGTGAGCGCAGTGACACCGGACGAACGCACCGTGTCGCCAACTACCGGCAATTCTCTGTCGAAACGTTATGAACAAAGGGGGCGGGCCGTGTCCTATGACACAGCCCGCCCCCCCAAAACCAGCCGGTGAAGCCCTCTTTGCGCAGCGCCTCCAGACGAGCCGCTACTTGAGCCGCGCCATCAGGGCGTGCTCGACGAGCGTGATGAGCGCGCTCTTGGCGTCCGCGCGGTGGCGGGCGTCGGTGGTGATGATGGGCGCGTCCGGGCCGATCTGCAGGGCCTCGCGGACTTCCTCCGGGGTGTACGGCTGGTGCCCCTCGAAGCCGTTGAGGGCCACGACGAAGGGCAGGCCGCTGTTCTCGAAGTAGTCCACGGCCGGGAAGCAGTCGGCCAGGCGACGCGTGTCGACCAGGACGATCGCCCCGATCGCGCCGCGCACGAGGTCGTCCCACATGAACCAGAAGCGGTCCTGACCCGGGGTACCGAAGAGGTACAGGATCAGGTCCTGGTCCAGGGTGATGCGGCCGAAGTCCATGGCGACCGTGGTGGTCGTCTTGTCCCCGGTGTGGGTCAGGTCGTCGATGCCCGCGCTCGCGGACGTCATCACGGCCTCGGTGCGCAGCGGGTTGATCTCGGAGACGGCGCCCACGAACGTGGTCTTGCCCACGCCGAAGCCACCCGCCACCACGATCTTCGCGGAGGTGGTGGAGCGAGGAGCCGCTCCGCCGTTAGAGCTTGCGAAGTCCACTGAGAACCCTCTCGAGCAGCGTTACATCCGGCGTTCCGCCGGCCTCTCCATTGCCCGGCTGGTGGATGGCCACCATGCCGGCCTCCGCCAGGTCGGCGACGAGGATCCGTGCGACGCCGAGCGGCATGTTCAGCAGCGCGGAGACCTCCGCGACCGACTTGACCTCACGGCAGAGGGTGCAGATGCGCTGGTGCTCCGGGAGCAGCCCGGACAGGTGCATCGGATCGGCCGTGGTGCTGACCAGGGCCTCGATGGCGAGCTGGTAGCGCGGTCGGGTCCGGCCACCGGTCATCGCGTACGGACGAACCAGCGGCTGGTCGCCTTCCGAGTACGAGTCTCCGTACTGATCGGAATAGGCGGGGGGCGGGGTCATTGATCCTCCGGGCTGGACAGCAATGGTCAGCGTGCCGTCTGACGGGGCGGCCGGTGGGGGGACGGTATGACGGCCTGGCGGTGGTACTGGGTTCCGGGGCCGCGGCCCCGGTCCCCCGGCCGGCAGTACCGTCCGGCCGGGAGAGCGGCAGTCAGCTGAGCAGGCTTCCCTGCAGTTCCGCGCGCAGGTCCGGGGTGAGGACACTGCCGGCGCGGTCCACGAGGAGGGCCATCTCGTAGCCCACCAGGCCGATGTCGCACTCGGGGTGCGCCAGTACGGCCAGCGAGGATCCGTCGGAGACGGACATCAGGAAGAGGAATCCGCGGTCCATCTCCACCACCGTCTGGTTGACGGCGCCACCCTCGAAGATGCGGGACGCACCCGCGGTGAGGGAGGTCAGCCCGGAGGCCACCGCGGCGAGCTGGTCGGCCCGGTCGCGGGGGAAGCCCTCGGACATCGCCAGAAGGAGGCCGTCGGCGGAGACCACCACGGTGTGGGACACCCCGGGGGTGTTGTCCACGAAGTTCGTGATCAACCAGTTCAGGTTTTGTGCCGCCTGGCTCATCGAACTCAACTATCGCTCCTGCTGGTATGTGGGGTCGATGTGGTAACTGCCGGTGGCCGGGCCGGTGGTGCCGGCCTGCCGACCCTGCTGGATACCGCGTCGGAGGTTGGTGAGACGGCCGCGGACGTCGTCCGGGGATCGCGAAACCTGGGGGCCGGCCTGTGCTTCGGCCTGCTGCTGCGCGGTGCCGGCCACGAGGTTCGCCCGCGGGACCCGGCGGGGCAGACCCGACGTGGTGATACCGCCGGCGGCGGGCTGGCGCACGCGCTCGGCCTGCCGCATCAGCTCGTCGTTCGGGGAGGAGCGCCAGCTCACGGTCGGCACGGCGCCGGTGGCCGTCTGCGCGGACTCGGCCGGAGCCTGCTCCTGGCCGCGCTGCGGCAGCTGGTGCTGCTGCGGGCGCTGCGGGGAAGCCGGAGCCGGAGCCACGGGAGCGGACTGCTGCGCCTGCTGGGGCACCGCCGGTGCCTGCGGCGGCTGGCCGGCCTCCTGGCGGAACCAGTTCGACTCCAGCGTGTCGAAGATCGGGCTGCGACCCTCGCCGGCGCCCGGACCGGCCGGGGGCAGGGCCTCCGGACGGGGTGCCTGCGGCAGCCGCGGAGCCTCCGCGCGCGGAGTCGGTACGGGGGCGTGGTTGCCCTGGGGCTGCGGGGCCTGGCCGGGCTGGACGTAGCCGCCGACACCGGGGCCGCCGGGCCGCTGGGCCTGGTAGTCCTGGCGGGCGAACTGCTCCGTGGAGGCCGGGTCACCGAAGTCCTGGCGGGCGAACTGGCCGGTGGAGGCCGGGTCACCCAACTCGGGGCGGGCGAACTGGCCCGTGGTGCCGTTGTCGCGACCGCCGCTGCCGCCGGCCTGCGGGGCCGGGGCGTTGAAGTCGGGGCGGGGGAACTCGGACGTGGAACCGGGGCCCGACAGCTCGTCGTGGCCGCGCGGTACGTCGTGCCCGCGCTGGCCCGCGCCCCAACTGGTGGTCTGGGGCATCGAGGCGGGTCCGCCGCCCGCGCCCGGGAGCTCCGGACGGGGTGCGCCACCGCGCGGCGGAAGCTGCGGCCGGGGGCCGCGCGCGGCCGGGCCGCCGGCCTGCTGCTGACCCTGCTGCTGCGGGGCCTGCTGCGGGGCCGACTGCTGCGGCTGCGGCTGCTGGGGCTGCGCCTGCTGGGGCTGCTGCGGGCGCTCGAAGCCGTTGCCCTGCGGGAAGCCGCCGGGACCGGACGCCGTGGGGGCGCCGACCGGACGGGCCTGCGGACCGCCGAAGCCGCCCGGGCCGCCGGGACCCGAGACCGGGCCGCGGCCCGGCAGCGGAGCACCCGAACCGAAGGCGCTCTGCGTCTGGCCGCCGGGACCCTGCTGCTGCGGCCGTCCGCCCTGCGGACCGGGGCCCTGGGGCTGGCCGCCGGGGCCACCGTCGCGGCCCGGCAGGGCCGCGCGCTGGTTGCCGGCGGAAACCTGGCCGCGCTGCGGCGCGGCGCCCACGGGGGGACGCGCGCCGGGTCCGGGGATCGAACCCTGCGCCTGCGCGCCGGGACCGCCCTGACCGGGGGCGCCGGGAGAGCCCTGACCGCCCGGACCGCCCTGGCCGGGCATCGGAGCCGGCTTCTTGCCGCCCTGGGCGACGTCCACCGGGAGCATGACGAGGGCCGTCGTACCGCCCGAGTCGGAGGGGCGGAGCTGGATGCGGATGCCGTGTCGCAGGGACAGGCGGCCGACCACGAACAGACCCATGCGGCGGGAGACGGAGACGTCCACGGTGGGCGGCGAAGCGAGCCGCTCGTTGATCGCGGCGAGGTCCTCGGGGGAGAGGCCGATACCGGTGTCGTGGATCTCGACGAGCACGCGGCCGTCGGGCAGCGCGTGACCGGTGACCTTGACCTTGGTCTGCGGGGAGGAGAACGAGGTGGCGTTCTCCAGCAGCTCGGCGAGCAGGTGCACGAGGTCGTTGACGACGCGGCCGGCCACGTCGGTGCCGGGCACCGACGAGAGTTCGATGCGCTCGTACTGCTCCACCTCGGACGCGGCGGCGCGGAGCACGTCGACGAGCGGGACGGGGCGGGTCCACCGGCGGCCCGGCTCCTCGCCCGCGAGGACGAGGAGGTTTTCGCCGTTACGGCGCATGCGGGTCGCGAGGTGGTCGAGCTTGAAGAGCGAGGACAGCTGGTCCGGGTCGGCCTCGCGCGACTCCAGCTCGGAGATGAGCGAGAGCTGGCGCTGGATGAGGCCCTGCGAACGGCGCGAGAGGTTGGTGAACATCGCGTTGACGTTGCCTCGCAGGAGGGCCTGCTCGGCGGCGAGGCGGACGGCCTCGCGGTGCACGTCGTCGAAGGCCGCGGCCACCTGGCCGATCTCGTCGCGGGTGTGCAGACCGACGGACTCCACCGTCGTGTCCACGTCCTGCGGGTCGGACTCCGACAGCTGCTTGACGAGCTCGGGCAGCCGGTCCTGGGCGACGCGGGTCGCGGTGTCCTGGAGGCGGCGCAGGGAGCGGATCATCGAGCGGGCCATGACGAAGGCGCCGACGAGGGAGACACCGAGGACGAGGAGGATCAGCGCACCGTTGATGAGGGCGTCGCGCTGCGACTCGTTCTTGAGCTCGCGGGCCTTCTGCTCCATGTCCTCGAGCAGGGTGAGCTCGATGACCTTCATGGCCTGGAGCTTGGTGTCGTCCGCGTCGTACCAGTCCATCCAGGACCGGTTCTTCTCCTTGGCGAACTGGTCCTTGTTGCCCAGGACGCGGCGGGCGTAGTGGTCGGCGGTGGCGATTTCCTGGTTGCCGTCGCCGAGCGCCGCGAGGAGCTCCTCGGGCTTGCCCTGGTAGACCAGCTCGAAGGTCTTGCGCGCCTGCTCTTCGCTGCTCTGGGCGGAGCGGGCGTACAGCCGGTCGTTCTCGGTGAGGGTGCCGGCCAGCGCGGGGTCCGCGGGGAGCGCGGCCGCGATGATCGCGCGCTGGATCGAGGCGTACTCCTTGGCGGAGGAGAACGCGGCCAGCGCACGGGTGCGCTTGATCATCTCGGGGTTCGAGGTGGCCTGGGCCATGTCCTGCGAGAGCGAGAGCAGCGAGACGACCAGCGCGTTGTACTCGGTGACGGTCTGCTGAGCACCGTTCTGGTACGCGTTCTTGCGGATCTCTTCGAGGTTGTTGAGCCCGTGTGCGATCTGCAGGATGTTGTTGCGGATCGACCGGAGCGTCTCGTCGTTGCCCTCCGCGACGTCGACCTTGTCGGTCGCGGCGGCGAAGGCCCGGACGGCGGAGTCGGTCGAGTCGCGGACGCCCTGGACGAGGGTGCTGGGCTTGCCCGACTTGTCGACGGACAGCGGACCGGCGGAGTTGTCACGCTCGGCCTGGAGCATGGCGGCCAGGTTGGTGGCCTGACGCGTCATCGTCGTCAGCAGCTGCATGTGCTCCAGCTGCGCGATGTCGTTGAGCGAGTCGTTGATGCGGAAGCCACCGAGGGTGGTGGCGGCGACGACGGGCAGGGTCAGCAGCGACACCAGTCGCGTGCTGATGCGCCAGTTCTGCATGGCCAGACGGGAACCGGACCCACGGGGGGTCTGGGGTATCGCGACGTCACGGCTGCCCGACTCGTCGTCGGCCTTGGAGCCGCCCTTGGGCTTGGCGCGGCCCTTCGGCTTCAGCGCGGCGGAGCCGTCGGGGCCCCCGCTCTCGACAGCCGGCCCGCGGTTCTGGGCGTGCTGGGGCGAGGAGCCACGGTCGGTCCCGCCGCGCGGGTCCTGCTCCGGCGCGGCGTCCCCACGGCCCTGACGGGCCTGGGGAGACCCCTTGTCATCCCTCTTGAATCGTCCCTGCACTAGCGTCGCAACCTCTGGACCAGGCGTCCCGCCGGGCGACCGGTGGGACGGTGTCGAGTCGTGGGGCAATGCGCCCCATGGTGGTCGTCGGTGACCGGCGCGTCTCCCTCTCCGTTGCCGCCGCGCTCGGCGCTGTGTCGCGCCACCTGCGCGCCGGCTGATTCCCGCGGCGGTCCCGCGAATTCCAGCACAGAGGCGGATCTCCAACAAGGTGCGAGTCCCTGCCCGGACAGTCGGTCACGTCAGGTGACGCATGCACTACCCGACGTGCGGGCCAATTCATACCGAATCGGACTTACGCCGCCCAAACCTCGCGCCTGGCAAGCTGTCCCAGTCGCGATGATCGGGAGCGGAATGGCGCATTCAGTGGCGCAATGTCCGCTTTGTGGGGCGGAATTGACTGCCCGTTATGCCCGTAATGCCTGGTCACTGGTGAGCAAACTCACATAGCCGTGGCCATTACTTCCCGGTTCGACGGGGGATTCAGATGTTTAGCCTTGAGCTTTACAGGCTTGCCGCGAGCGACAAGCGGCACTCCGAAGGCACCCCGGCGGCATCCGCCGCCACCATCCGACCTAGTGAGCCGAGGGCTTCGCACTCCGATGAAGACGACGATGATGTTCCGCAACATAGCCAACCCGCGCCGCACCACCCTCGCGCACCTCAAGGACGCCGAGGAGCTGCAGACCGCGCCGGTCCCGGAGCACACCGTCGACCTGCCGGGCCAGACCGCGAACCCGCGCCGCACCATCCTCATGGACGCGCCGGTCGCCGTCGCCCAGTAACGGGAGTGTCCGGCGAAAGCCGCGCGAAGCGTCGGCCCCCACCGCGTTAGCCTGGAGTCCGCAGACTCCAGCCAGCGGAAATACAGAGGGGCAGACGCAACACGTGCGCATCGCCAGGTTCTCGATCGACGGCAATGTCGCCTTCGGCGCGGTCGAGGGCAGCAAAGCCCCCGGCGCCGAAGGTGAGCTCGTCCTCGACATCATCAAGGGCATCCCGTTCGCGGACTTCGAGCTCTCCGGCACGAAGGTCCCGCTGAACAAGGTCCGGCTGCTGCCGCCCGTGCTCCCGAACAAGGTCGTGGCCATCGGCCGCAACTACGCGGAGCACGCGGCGGAGCTGGGCAACGCCGTCTTCGACAGCGAAGGCCGTCCGGAAGCCCCCATCACCTTCTTCAAGCCCTCCACCTCGGTGATCGGCTCGGGCGACCCGATCGCGTACCCGTCCTTCTCCCAGGACCTCCACCACGAGGCGGAGCTCGCCGTGGTGATCGGCCGCATGTGCCGCGAGGTCCCGCGCGAGCGCGTCAAGGACGTCATCCTCGGCTACACCTGCGCCAACGACGTCACCGCGCGCGACGTCCAGCAGCGCGAGAAGCAGTGGGCCCGCGCCAAGGGCTTCGACAGCTCCTGCCCCCTCGGCCCGTGGATCGAGACCGATCTGGACCCGAGCGACCTGACCATCCAGTGCACCGTCAACGGCGAACAGCGCCAGCTCGGCCGCACCAGCGAGATGGTCCGCTCCATCGAGGACCTCATCGTGCACATCACCGAGGCCATGACGCTGCTCCCGGGCGACGTCATCCTCACGGGGACCCCGGCCGGAGTCGGCCCCCTGAACGTCGGCGACGAGGTCGCCGTCACCATCGAAGGCATCGGCACTCTCACCAACAAGGTGATCAAGCGTGGCTAACGCGACCCCCCGCGTACGTTTCTGTCCGTCCCCGACCGGCAACCCCCACGTGGGTCTGGTCCGCACGGCCCTCTTCAACTGGGCGTTCGCCCGCCACCACGGCGGTACGTTCGTCTTCCGCATCGAGGACACCGACGCGGCCCGCGACTCCGAGGAGTCCTACGGCCAGCTGCTCGACTCGCTGCGCTGGCTCGGCTTCACCTGGGACGAGGGTCCCGAGGTCGGCGGCCCGCACGCCCCGTACCGCCAGTCCGAGCGCATGGACATCTACAAGGACGTCGCGCAGAAGCTCCAGGACGGCGGCTACGCCTACCCCTGCTACTGCACCACCGAGGAGCTGGACGCCCGCCGCGACGCGGCCCGCGCCGCCGGCAAGCCCTCCGGCTACGACGGCCAGTGCCGCGAGCTCTCGGACGAGCAGAAGGCCGCGTACGAAGCCGAGGGCCGCACCTCGATCGTCCGCTTCCGGATGCCCGACGAGCCGATCACCTTCACGGACCTGGTCCGGGGCGAGCTGACCTTCACCCCCGACAACGTGCCGGACTTCGGCATCGTCCGGGCCAACGGCGCCCCGCTCTACACGCTCGTCAACCCGGTCGACGACGCGCTGATGGAGATCACCCACGTCCTGCGCGGCGAGGACCTGCTGTCCTCGACCCCGCGCCAGATCGCGCTCTACGGGGCCCTGATCGAGCTCGGCATCGCCAAGGCGGTGCCGGCCTTCGGCCACCTGCCGTACGTGATGGGCGAGGGCAACAAGAAGCTCTCCAAGCGCGACCCCGAGGCCTCGCTCAACCTGTACCGCGAGCGCGGCTTCCTCCCCGAGGGCCTGCTGAACTACCTCTCGCTGCTCGGCTGGTCCTTCTCCAAGGACCAGGACATCTTCTCGATCGAGGAGATGGTGGCGAAGTTCGACATCCCGGACGTCAACGCCAACCCGGCGCGCTTCGACCTCAAGAAGGCCGAGTCGATCAACGCCGACCACATCCGGCTGCTCGACCCGAAGGTCTTCGCGGACCGCTGCGCCCCGTGGCTCCAGGCCCCGCACGCCAACTGGGCGCCCGAGGACTTCGACACCGCCGCCTGGGAGCGCATCGCGCCGTACGCCCAGACCCGGGTGACGGTCCTCTCCGACATCACGGCCAACGTCGACTTCCTGTTCCTGAAGGAGCCGGTCGAGGACCAGGCCTCGTGGGACAAGGCGATGAAGGGCGAGCCCGCGGCCCTCCTCACCACGGCCCGCGAGAACCTGGCCGCCGCCGACTGGTCGGACCCCGAGTCCCTCAAGCAGGCGGTCCTCACCGCGGGCGAGGCCCACGGCCTCAAGCTCGGCAAGGCCCAGGCCCCGGTCCGCGTGGCCGTCACCGGCCGCACGATCGGCCTCCCGCTCTTCGAGTCCCTCGAGATCCTGGGCAAGGACCGCTCCCTGTCCCGCATCGACGCGACCCTGGCCAAGCTCAACGCCGCGTAGAACGGCCCGTACGTCCCCCCGGGGGCGGCAGCTCCGAAAGGGCTGCCGCCCCCGGGGCGTTCCGCGTAGGGTCGGCCGCATGGCGATCCGTGCGGTGCTCTGGGACATCGACGACACCCTTTTCGACTACACCGGGGCCGACCGGGCCGGGCTCGCGGCGCACCTGGTCGCCGAGGGGCTCGCGGAGCGGTACGGGGCTCCGGCCGAGGCGCTCGCGCTGTGGCGGCGGATCACCGACCGGCACTGGGAGCGGTTCGCGGCCGGCGAGGGCACCTTCCAGGGGCAGCGCCGGGACCGGGTGCGCGAGTTCCTCGGGCGGCCCGCCATGACCGACGCACAGGCCGACGACTGGTTCGAGCGGTACGTGGAGCACTACAGGACCGCCTGGGAGCTGTTCCCCGACGTGGTGCCCGTCCTGGACGCCCTGGCCGGCGACTACCGCCACGGGGTGCTCTCCAACTCCTCCGTGGCCAACCAGGACCCCAAGCTGCGCCACCTCGGCCTGCGCGACCGCTTCGAGGTCCTGGTGTGCGCCGTGGAGCTGGGCGTCAGCAAGCCCGAGGCCGGTGCCTTCCTCGCCGCGTGCGCCGAGATGGGCCTGGAGCCGGGGGAAGTGGTCTACGTGGGAGACCAGCCCGAGATCGACGCGCGCGGCGCCCGTGACGCCGGTCTGACGGCCGTGTGGCTCGACCGCGACGGGTCGCGCGGCCCCGGACCCGAGGGCGTGCACCGGATCGCCGGACTCGACCGGCTCCCGCAGGTGCTGGCCGGGGATACCCGTTTTGGAGCACGGTCAGGCATCCGGTAATGTTCTTTCTGCGCCGCCCGAGCGGGCCGAAAGGCCGGGCCGGAGGCGCTAACCGAACGAAAGTCCCTCAGGGTCTTGAGTTTTGGTGGGCTATAGTGTAATTGGCAACACGAGGGTTTCTGGTTCCCTTATTCTAGGTTCGAGTCCTGGTAGCCCAGCGCAGTTCAGTAGTGACGCAGTGCTTGCCCCCGTTGTGTAGCGGCCTAGCACGCCGCCCTCTCAAGGCGGTAGCGCCGGTTCGAATCCGGTCGGGGGTACAGATCCTTCCCGCGAGATCTCCAGGGTCGCACCCGGATGTTTTGATGCAGGATCGCTAGGGCCCCCGTTGTGTAGCGGCCTAGCACGCCGCCCTCTCAAGGCGGTAGCGCCGGTTCGAATCCGGTCGGGGGTACGGTGTCTAGCTGGTCTAGACCTTTGGGCTATAGTGTAATTGGCAACACGAGAGTTTCTGGTTCTCTTATTCTAGGTTCGAGTCCTGGTAGCCCAGCGCAGTACCGCAGTAACAGCTAGCCCCCGTTGTGTAGCGGCCTAGCACGCCGCCCTCTCAAGGCGGTAGCGCCGGTTCGAATCCGGTCGGGGGTACGCACAGAAGAGGCCCTCCGCGTTCATCGCGGAGGGCCTCTTCGCTGTTTCCGGACAGAGGCCTGGCAGAGGCCGGGCAGGCGTCGGGCAGAGGGAAGAAGTGCGGGCCCGGCGGCGCGTGTGTGGACGTGTGCGGCGTCTCACGCGCCCCCGGGCCCGGGGGTTGGGGTGGGGGAGGTCTGCGACCGGGGAGTTGCTCAGCTGGAGCGGCGCAGGGCCTCGGTCAGTCGGGCGGCCGCGTCGATGACGGCCTGGGCGTGCATGCGCCCCGGGTGCCGGGTCAGGCGCTCGATCGGCCCGGAGACCGATACGGAGGCCACCACGCGGTTCGAGGGGCCGCGCACCGGCGCCGAGACGGAGGCCACGCCGGGCTCCCGCTCGCCGATCGACTGCGCCCAGCCGCGACGCCGTACGCCCGAGAGCGCCGTCGCCGTGAAGCGCGCGCCCTGCAGGCCGCGGTGGAGCCGCTCGGGCTCCTCCCAGGCCATCAGGATCTGCGCGGCCGAACCGGCCTTCATCGGGAGCGTGGAGCCCACCGGGACGGTGTCCCGCAGGCCCGACAGCCGCTCGGCGGCCGCCACGCAGATGCGCATGTCGCCCTGACGCCGGTAGAGCTGCGCGCTCTCTCCCGTCACGTCCCGGAGGTGGGTGAGCACCGGTCCGGCCGTGGCCAGCAGGCGGTCCTCGCCGGCCGCGGCGGCGAGCTCCGCCAGCCGCGGTCCGAGGATGAACCGGCCCTGCATGTCCCTCGCCACCATCCGGTGGTGTTCCAGTGCCACGGCAAGGCGATGTGCCGTGGGTCGTGCGAGCCCTGTCGCCGCGACCAGCCCGGCGAGGGTGGCCGGACCGGACTCCAGTGCGCTCAATACCAGAGCTGCCTTGTCGAGAACGCCGACGCCGCTAGAGTTGTCCATGAAACGATATTCGCGTCTCACACTGTGAAACGCAAGTTCAATTTTTCCAAGAACCAGCGAGTCTGTATGTGCGGGTCCACGAACCACTGGGTCCGAGCCGTCGTCCGGGACGTGGGGTACGGACGATCAGGCGCACGAGATCTCTATCAAGCGCCGGCACAACCGGCCGGCCGGAGGGAAAGCGATGGGTAGGACACTCGCGGAGAAGGTCTGGGACGACCATGTCGTCCGGCGCGCCGAAGGCGAGCCCGACCTCCTCTTCATCGATCTGCACCTGCTGCACGAGGTGACCAGCCCGCAGGCCTTCGAGGGGCTGCGCCAGGCCGGCCGCAAGGTCCGACGCCTCGACCTCACCATCGCGACCGAGGACCACAACACCCCCACCATCGACATCGACAAGCCGATCGCGGACCCGGTCTCCCGGGCCCAGCTGGAGACGCTGCGGGCGAACTGCGCCGAGTTCGGCGTGCGCCTGCACTCGCTGGGCGACGTCGAGCAGGGTGTCGTCCACGTCGTGGGACCGCAGCTGGGTCTGACCCAGCCGGGCACCACGGTGGTCTGTGGTGACTCGCACACCTCCACGCACGGCGCCTTCGGCGCGCTGGCGTTCGGCATCGGCACCAGCCAGGTCGAGCACGTGCTGGCGACCCAGACGCTGCCGCTGGCCCGCCCCAAGACGATGGCGATCACCGTCACCGGCGCGCTGGCCGAGGGCGTCACCGCCAAGGACCTGATCCTGGCGATCATCGCCAAGATCGGCACCGGCGGTGGCCAGGGCTACATCCTGGAGTACCGCGGCGAGGCCGTCGAGCAGCTGTCGATGGAAGCCCGCATGACCATCTGCAACATGTCGATCGAGGCCGGCGCCCGCGCGGGCATGATCGCCCCCGACCAGACCACCTTCGACTACCTCGAGGGCCGCGACCACGCCCCCGTGGGCGAGGACTGGGACGCGGCGGTCGCGTACTGGAAGACCCTGCGCACCGACGACGACGCCGTCTTCGACGCCGAGGTGGTCATCGACGGCACCACGCTGTCGCCGTTCGTCACCTGGGGCACCAACCCCGGCCAGGGCGCGCCCCTGTCGGCGAACGTCCCCGACCCGGCTTCGTACGAGGACGCTTCGGAGCGCAACGCCGCCGAAAAGGCCCTGGAGTACATGGGGTTGACCGCCGGACAGCCGCTGCGCGACATCAAGGTCGACACCGTCTTCGTAGGTTCCTGCACCAACGGCCGCATCGAGGACCTGCGCGCCGTCGCCGGGATCATCGAGGGCCGCAAAGTCGCCGAAGGCGTACGGATGCTGGTCGTCCCGGGCTCGGTCCGCGTCGCCCTGCAGGCCGTGTCGGAGGGCCTGGACAAGGTCTTCAAGGAGGCCGGCGCCGAATGGCGGCACGCGGGCTGCTCGATGTGTCTGGGCATGAACCCCGACCAACTGGCCCCCGGTGAGCGCTCCGCGTCCACCTCCAACCGCAACTTCGAGGGCCGGCAGGGCAAGGGCGGGCGCACCCACCTGGTGTCCCCGCAGGTGGCCGCCGCCACCGCGGTGCTGGGCCACTTGGCCTCGCCCGCCGACCTGGCCGGGTCGTCCGCCGCTACCGCGCCTGCAGGAGTCTGAGAACGATGGAAGCCTTCACCACCCACACCGGCCGGGCCGTCCCGCTGCGCCGCAGCAACGTCGACACCGACCAGATCATCCCGGCCCACTGGCTGAAGAAGATCACGCGCGACGGTTTCGAGGACGGGCTCTTCGAGGCCTGGCGCAAGGACCCGGAGTTCATCACCAACCGCCCCGAGCGCGCCGGCGCGACCGTCCTGGTCGCCGGTTCCGACTTCGGCACCGGTTCCTCGCGCGAGCACGCCGTCTGGGCCCTGCAGAACTTCGGCTTCAAGACGGTCATCTCTTCCCGCTTCGCCGACATCTTCCGCGGCAACTCGCTGAAGAACGGTCTGCTGACCGTGGTCCTGCCGCAGGAGACCGTCGAGCAGCTGTGGAAGCTGACCGAGGCCGACCCCACCGCCGAGATCACGGTCGACCTGGTCGACCGCCAGGTCCGAGCCGAAGGCGTCGTCGCGGAGTTCGAACTCGACGACAACGCCCGCTGGCGGCTGCTGGAGGGTCTGGACGACATCTCCCTCACCCTTCAGAACGAAGCGGACATCGCCACGTACGAAAGCACCCGGCCGGCCTTCAAGCCGAGCACGATTCAGGCGTGATTCCGGCCTGAGCAGCGCTTATTCGCCTTAGGGTGATCACATAGGCAACACTGTGCCCCCTGCCATCCGGCAGGGGGCACAGTCGTGTGTTGAGGCCCCGTGAGGCGACAACTCGCCCCAGATGGCACAATCTGTGCATGGAACGCGACAGTCAACTTGAGCTCTACGGACTTGTCGCCGACCGATTGAAAGAAGCACACACAAGGGTGCGCACACTGCAAGTCCCGGAGGGCGTAAGGATGGCGCTGTCCCGGAAGCTGTTGGTCGTCACCGCCGTGGCGAAGCATGATCTCGCCGACGCGGCAAGGCGCCTGGACAGGTTGATGAAGGACCTCGACGAGGGTCGATTCCCTGAAGGCGACTGATGCGAAGGAACTCCGTAACGGCCTACAACGTTGCGGCACTAGGGTGATAAGCCCGTTTCGTGTTTGATTTGCGGTATATATCCGCCTAACGTGCGAAATAAGCTTGAACACATTCGTTCTGGCGAAGTCTCCGAAGGGGAAGACGTTGAACAAGGCGCAGCTCGTAGAAGCGATTGCCGACAAGCTGGGCGGCCGTCAGCAGGCCGCGGACGCCGTCGACGCGGTACTGGACGCCATCGTCCGCGCGACCGTCGGGGGCGACCGGGTCTCGGTCACGGGCTTCGGCTCGTTCGAGAAGGTCGACCGCCCGGCCCGCTATGCCCGTAACCCCCAGACGGGTGAGCGCGTCCGGGTCAAGAAGACCTCTGTTCCCCGCTTCCGTGCGGGTCAGGGCTTCAAGGACCTGGTCAGCGGCACCAAGAAGCTGCCCAAGGGCGGCGAGGTATCGGTGAAGAAGGCGCCCAAGGGCAGCCTCACCGGTGGTGCTTCGGCGACGGTCAAGAAGGCCGCCGCGAAGAAGGCCGCGCCCGCCAAGAAGGCCGCTGCCGCCGCCAAGACCACGGTCGCGAAGAAGACCACGGCCAAGAAGGTCACCGCCACCGCCAAGAAGACGGTCGCCAAGACCGCCGTGGCGAAGAAGGCGGCCCCCGCGGCCAAGAAGGCCACGGTCAAGAAGGCTGCGGCGACGGCGAAGAAGACCACCGCCACCGCGAAGAAGACCGCCCCGGCGGCCAAGAAGGCCACCGCGGCGACGAAGGCGCCCGCCAAGAAGACGGCGACGCGCAAGGCCACCGCGAAGAAGACCACCGCCCGCAAGACCAAGTAGGGCAACGAGTCACACGCGCCGGGCCGGTTTCCCCACGGTGGGGAAACCGGCCCGCGGTGCGTGCGAGGGGGCCCGAGGGAGGGACCGGGGTCAGAAGGTCTGCAGCGTGACCAGGGTGATCCGCAGGCCCGCGCCCTCGCCGTCCGTCTCGATCCGGACCCGCTGTCCGGGACGCAGCAGCCGCAGGCCGCCCGCGTCGAACGCCGGGGCCTCGAAGGGCACCGGGGTGCCGTCGTCCAGCAGCACACTGCCGCTGCGGGTCTGGGTGTCGTACGTGTACGCGGTCGCCTGCATACGGGCACTGTATCGGGCCGTATGGCGCCCCACGCCGAGGGTCAGGACCGTACGCAGATCCGCCCCCGTGTCCACGTCCCGGCGGATGCTCTCGACGCCGACGAGGGCCATTTCCACCGCGCCCGAGGCCGAATGCCGGGCCCGTGAGGGACCGCCGAACGAGGGCGCCAATTCCACGTCCGGAGCAGCCGAAAGCAGGGTCGTCCCGATTCCCGCCGCATCCGCCAGAAATGCCCGGGGAAATGCCGAAGCGGTTTCGAGCACGCGTAGCAATTCGGGTGGCCGCAGCGCCGGCAGATCCGCGTTCATCGCGGCCACCGCCGCCCCGGGCCTGCCCGCCCGTATCTCCCGCGCCCCGTGGGCCAGTGCGGCGTTGAGCCCGGCCGCCGGGGAGTCCGGCACGATCCGGGCCCCCAGTCGCGCCAGTTCCGCGCCGGCCGCCGGATCGTCCGTGACGACCACCACATCCGCGACCGCCGTGCAGGCCAGCGCCCCTGCGACGGTGTCCAGCGCGAACGCCAGGGCGAGCCCCGGCCGGGACGCTCCGACGGCCGGCGCGAGGCGACTCTTGGCCACCGCGAGCGGCTTCAGCGGGACGACCAGACTCCAGACGGCGTTCGTGACGGACCCCTTCCCTCCGGCACGCTCGCGCGCCGCTCAGGCCATGTGCGGGTCATGACCAGGTCATGCGGAGCCCCATTGTCACCTCATGCCGGGCCACCCGGGGCCTGGTCCGGGTGTCCGGGGCGTACGGTGTTCTCGACAGAGACCGGGCTCGGGGCCACACTTGTCCGGCCTCGAGGTGCCCAAGCCGCGCACCGGTCCTAGAGGAAGGTGTCCGAGTGTCCCGCCGCAGAATCGGCTTCTGGTACCGCCTTGCGGCGGCCATCGCGAAACCGCCGCTGGTAGTGCTCTTCAGGCGGGACTGGCGGGGAATGGAACACATTCCGACCGAGGGCGGATTTATCACCGCCGTCAATCACAACTCGTATCTGGACCCGCTGTCCTACGCGCACTTCCAGTACAACACCGGCAGGGTGCCCCGATTGCTCGGCAAGGCGGCCCTCTTCGAGGTCCCCATTGTCGGAGCGATCCTGCGCGGCTCCGGCCAGATCCCCGTCTACCGGGAGTCCACCAACGCCCTGGACGCATTCCGGGCCGCCGTGGACGCGATCGAGCGCGGCGAATGCGTGGCCTTTTACCCGGAAGGCACCCTCACCCGGGACCCCGACATGTGGCCGATGGCCGGCAAGACCGGCGCCGCCCGCGTGGCGCTGATGACCAGGGCCCCCGTCATTCCGGTGGCCCAGTGGGGCGCGAATCTCGCGATGCCGCCCTACGCCAAGGAGAACAAGGTCAATCTGTTCCCGCGCAAAACCCTCCAGGTCCTCGCAGGGCCGCCCGTGGACCTCTCCGCGTACTACGACCGGGAACCCACCCCGGACGTGCTCAGGGAGGTCACCGAGGTCATCATGGCGGCCATCACCGGGCTGCTGGAGGAACTGCGGGGCGAGAGCGCGCCCCCGCAGCCGTACGACCATCGCAACGCCAGGGCGCAGCAGCGGCGCAAGGCCGCAGGGGAGGGCAACAAGTGACACGTCCCGTGAAGGCAGCCGTATTCGGAACCGGCTCCTGGGGAACGGCCTTCGCCATGGTCCTCGCCGACGCCGGCTGCGAGGTGGTCCTGTGGGGCCGCCGCCAAGAGCTCGTCGACGCCATCAACAGCGGCCGGACCAACCCGGACTACTTCCCGGACATCGAACTCCCCGCGAACATCCGCGCCACCAACGACCCGGCCGAGGCCGCGGCCGGCGCCGACTTCACGGTCCTCGCCGTCCCCTCGCAGACCCTGCGCGGCAACCTCGCCGCCTGGGCCCCGCTGCTGGCCCCCGAGACCGTGCTCGTCTCCCTGATGAAGGGCGTCGAACTCGGCACCGCCAAGCGGATGAGCGAGGTCATCGAGGAGGTGGCCAAGGTCCCCGCCGACCGCGTCGCCGTCGTCACCGGACCCAACCTGGCCCGCGAGATCGCCGCCCGGCAGCCCGCCGCCTCCGTGGTCGCCTGCGTGGACGAGGCCGTCGCCCAGCGCCTCCAGGCCGCCTGCCACACCCCGTACTTCCGCCCGTACACGAGCACCGACGTCATCGGCTGCGAGCTCGGCGGCGCCGTCAAGAACGTCATCGGCCTCGCCGTCGGCATCGCGGACGGCATGGGCCTCGGCGACAACACCAAGGGCTCGCTCATCACCCGCGGTCTCGCCGAAGCCACCCGCCTGGGCCTGGCGATGGGCGCCGATCCGCTCACCTTCTCCGGCCTCGCGGGCCTCGGCGACCTCGTCGCCACCTGCTCCTCGCCGCTCTCCAGGAACCACACCTTCGGCACCAACCTGGGCCGCGGGATGACCCTGGAGGAGACCATCGCGGTCACCAAGCAGACCGCCGAGGGCGTCAAGTCCTGCCAGTCCGTGGCCGATCTGGCCCGCCGCCACGGAGTGGACATGCCGATCACCGACACGGTCGTCGACATCGTCCACCACGGCAAGCCCACCCTGGTCGCGCTCAAGGAACTCATGGGACGCAGCGCCAAACCGGAACGGCGCTGACTGCTTTCCGGACGCTCGAGCGGGTACCCTCGTGGCGATATGAGCAGCGAGAACCTCCCCCAGACCCCTGAGCAGCAGGGCCGCAAGCCCCGCGTGGCCGTCGTGTTCGGCGGCCGCAGCTCGGAACACGCCATCTCGGTCGTCACGGCGGGCGCCGTCCTGCGCTCCATCGACCGCTCCAAGTACGAGGTGCTGCCCATCGGCATCACCACGGACGGCCGGTGGGCGCTGACCGCCGACGAGCCCGCACGGATGGCCATCTCCGGCGGCGAGCTCCCCAACGTGGGGCAGCTCGCCGAATCCGAGGACGGCGCCGTCGTGCTCTCCGTCGACCCGGCCAGCCGCGAGGTCGTCTACACCGAGCCGGGCGCCGTCCCCAAGGCGCTGGGCGAGGTCGACGTCGTCTTCCCCGTCCTGCACGGCCCGTACGGCGAGGACGGCACCCTCCAGGGCCTCCTGGAGCTCTCCGGCATCCCGTACGTCGGCTCGGGCGTCCTCGCCTCGGCCGTCGGCCAGGACAAGGACTACATGAAGCGGGTCTTCACGTCCTTCGGGCTGCGCGTCGGCCCGTACGTGACCATCCGCCCCCGCGAGTGGGAGAACGACCGCGAGGGCGCCCTCGCCCGCATCGCGGACTTCGCCGGCGAGCACGGCTGGCCGCTGTTCATCAAGCCCGCCCGCGCCGGATCCTCGATCGGCATCACCAAGGTCGACGAGCCCTCCGGACTGGACGCCGCGATCCGCGAGGCCCGCCGCCACGACCCGAAGATCATCGTTGAGGCGCTGCTGCGCGGCCGCGAGATCGAGTGCGGGGTCCTGGAGTTCGAGGACGGTCCGCGCGCGAGCGTGCCCGCCGAGATCCCGCCGGTCTCCAGCCACGACTTCTACGACTTCGAGGCCAAGTACATCGACTCCGCCTCCGGACTCGTGCCCGCCCCGCTCACCCCGGAGCAGACCGCCGAAGTCCAGAAGCTCGCGATCGAGGCCTTCGACGCCGCGTCCTGCGAGGGCCTGGTGCGCGCCGACTTCTTCCTCACCGAGGACGGCGCCTTCGTCATCAACGAGATCAACACGATGCCGGGCTTCACCCCGATCTCCATGTACCCGCGCATGTGGCAGGAGTCGGGCATCGAGTACCCGGAGCTGGTGGACCGCCTGATCCAGGCCGCCCTGCGTCGCTCCACCGGACTGCGCTAGCCCCCGGGCACGAAGCTCCGTACGCGGAAGAGGACCGCCCGCCGTCCCTCGCACGAGGAGC
>NZ_JBHVYI010000032.1:0-81609 GCF_042880975.1 Streptomyces sp. NPDC058289 | reverse complement strand
GGCAGTGCGGTGGGCGGCCTTCGCCGTGTCGTGCGTCCTGGGGCTGGGCCCGGGTCCTAGTACTGCGTCCTAGTCCTGCGTCCTAGTACTGGGGGCGGCGGAAGTATTCGCCCGCGGCCGAGTTGGCCAGGCCGATGAGGATCCACAGGCCCAGGCCGAGCGAGATCAGGGCGGGGATCATCGAGAGCAGCAGGGGGGCGCCGCCGGACTCGTGCAGACCGTTGAGCGTCACGATGTTGATGATCAGGCTGGCCACGGCGAAGAAGGTCTGGAGCGAGCCGAAGATGATGCCGGAGACCCGCACACCGCCGCGGCCCTTGCCCAGCTTGGCGGCGGTCAGGATCGGCCACAGCGAGATGCCGACGATGACGATGCCGATGATGACGAAGAAGATGCTCAGGGCGGCGCCCGCGTCGCTCGACGAGTAGCTGGAGTCGGTGAACTCGGAGGCGAACACGGCACCGATGATGACGACGGCCACGCCGCCGAGGGCCTGGAGGATCCCGAGTATCCAGAGGATGACCCGCGCCCCCTTGACCCCGCCCGGCATCGGCATCGGCGAGCCCGGGTAGCCGGGGACGCCCGGGTAGGCCTGCTGCGGGTAGGCGTAGCCGCCCTGGGCCGGGATGCCCTGGGGGGCCTGCGGGGGGTAGCCGTAGGCGGGCTGGCCGCCCTGCGGCTGCTGCCCGTACGGGTTGTTCGGGTCGCCGAAGCTCATCTGGGGTGTTCCTCCGTGGAAGTGCGGGGACGCACGGCACGCGCGGAGGAGTCACTGCAAGTCGTGCGGCCCGCCCCCCGGCACTGCCCGCGGCACTACGTTCCCCGCATCGTCGTCCGGCCGGACCGGGCTTGTCCAGCCGGGGCGCCGTCCGCCCGGCACTTGTTGTGCAAGTGCAACGAAGCCGGGACGAAGGCGGCACGAAGTCGGAACGGAGGCGGAATGAAGCCGCACGGAGCCGGAAAGACGGCCGCACGGAGCCGGACCGGCCGGAAGCCGGACCGGTCGTACGGGGGCCGCGACTGGATCCGCGGCCGCTCCATCCGGGAGGATGGGTCCATGACTGCCCAGATTCTCGACGGCAAGGCCACCGCAGCCGCGATCAAGTCCGAACTGACCGCCCGCGTGGCGGCGCTCAAGGCCCGGGGCATCACCCCCGGCCTCGGCACCCTGCTGGTCGGCGACGACCCGGGCAGCCGCTGGTACGTCAACGGCAAGCACAAGGACTGCGCCGAGGTCGGCATCGCCTCCCTCCAGCGCGAACTGCCCGCGACGGCCTCCCAGGAGGACATCGAGGAGGTCGTGCGGGAGCTGAACGCCAACCCGGAGTGCACCGGCTACATCGTGCAACTCCCGCTTCCCAAGGGCATCGACACGAACCGCGTCCTGGAGCTCATGGACCCGGCGAAGGACGCCGACGGGCTGCACCCGATGTCACTCGGCAGGCTGGTCCTGAACGAGCCGGGCCCGCTGCCGTGCACCCCGTACGGGATCGTCCAGCTGCTGCGCCACCACGGCGTCGAGATCAACGGCGCGCACGTGGTCGTCCTCGGCCGCGGGATCACCGTCGGCCGGTCCATCGGCCTGCTGCTCACCCGCAAGTCCGAGAACGCGACCGTGACCCTGTGCCACACCGGTACCCGCGACCTGTCCGGACTGCTGCGCCAGGCGGACATCGTCGTCGCGGCGGCCGGCGTGCCGCACCTGGTCAAGCCGGAGGACGTGAAGCCGGGCGCGGCCGTGCTCGACGTCGGCGTCAGCCGCGACGAGAACGGCAAGATCGTCGGGGACGTGCACCCCGGGGTCGCGGACGTGGCCGGCTGGATCTCCCCGAACCCGGGCGGAGTAGGCCCGATGACCCGGGCGCAGCTGCTCGTCAACGTGGTCGAGGCCGCCGAGCGGGCGGTTCCCCGTGCCGGCTGAGCACGAGCCGGATCCCGGCACCGTCCCCGAACCGGCCCAGGCCCCCGCTCCCGCCAGGGCCGCCGCCTCCGCGGCACCGCGCCCGGTTCCGAGCTGGGCCAGGAAGGGCGACGGCGACGGCGGGCGGACCCCGGGGCCCGAGGACGCCGAGGAGCCGGACGGGGCCAAGTCGCGCCGCTTCCCCTCCGTCACCCGGGACACCGCGCGTCCCGAGGGCGGCGGCCGGGCCGCGCCCGGTGACGCTCCGGCTCCGGCCCGGCAGTGGCCGATGCTGGCCGTCCTCGCCGCGACGGCGGCCGGGCTGCTGCTCACCGCGGTGGGCCATCCGCGCGGAGGCTGCCTGCTGATCGGGATCGCGATGATCGCGGGTTCCGTGATGCGCCGGCTGCTGCCCTCCGTGGGCATGCTCGCGGTGCGCTCCCGCTTCACGGACATGGTCACGTACGGCCTGCTGGGCGTGGCGATCACGCTGCTCGCACTGGTCATGGAACCCAAGCCGTGGCTGGACGTTCCCTTCCTGGAGACGGCGGTCCGTTTCACGGTCCGCTAGGCCTCCCGGAGCCCCCGGGAGACGCCCCGTGTGCCCCGCGCCACACGGGGCGGGGGATTGGGGTGCTCCAGGGTCGGATAGCCTGACGGCGGATGTCTCTTCACGTCAAGATTTACTGGCCACGGAGCGGCGTCCTCCCAGCACATGGGGCAGGGACGCCCCACCGCCAGCTGTCTAACGGAGAAGGCCATGACCCGCACTCCCGTGAATGTCACCGTCACCGGCGCCGCCGGCCAGATCGGCTACGCGCTGCTCTTCCGCATCGCCTCCGGCCACCTGCTCGGCGCGGACGTGCCGGTCAAGCTCCGTCTTCTGGAGATCCCTCAGGGCATGAAGGCCGCCGAGGGCACCGCCATGGAGCTCGACGACTGCGCCTTCCCGCTGCTCGCCGGCATCGACATCTTCGACGACGCCAACAAGGGGTTCGAAGGTGCCAACGTCGGTCTGCTCGTCGGCGCCCGCCCGCGCACCAAGGGCATGGAGCGCGGCGACCTGCTCTCCGCCAACGGCGGGATCTTCAAGCCGCAGGGCAAGGCGATCAACGACCACGCCGCCGACGACATCAAGATCCTCGTCGTGGGCAACCCGGCCAACACCAACGCGCTCATCGCGCAGGCCGCTGCCCCGGACGTACCGGCCGAGCGCTTCACCGCGATGACCCGCCTGGACCACAACCGCGCGATCTCGCAGCTGGCCGCCAAGACCGGCGCCGCCGTCTCCGACATCAAGCGCCTGACCATCTGGGGCAACCACTCGGCGACCCAGTACCCGGACATCTTCCACGCGGAGATCGCCGGCAAGAACGCCGCCGAGCTGGTCAACGACCAGGCCTGGCTGTCGGACGACTTCATCCCGACCGTCGCCAAGCGCGGCGCGGCGATCATCGAGGCCCGCGGCGCGTCCTCGGCCGCCTCGGCCGCCAACGCCGCCATCGACCACGTGCACACGTGGGTCAACGGCACCGCGGCGGGCGACTGGACCTCCATGGGCATCCCGTCGGACGGCTCCTACGGCGTCCCGGAGGGCATCATCTCCTCCTTCCCGGTCACCACGAAGGACGGCCGCTACGAGATCGTCCAGGGCCTGGACATCAACGAGTTCTCCCGTGCGCGCATCGACGCGTCCGTGAAGGAGCTCGTCGAGGAGCGCGACGCGGTGCGCGAGCTCGGCCTGATCTGATCGTTCTCGTAGGGTCCGGCCGCGCAGGCCTCCCGTACGAGCGCGTGTGAACCCCATGCGAACACCCGAACGCCCCGGCCAAACCTGGCCGGGGCGTTTGGCGTGAATCGTCCTGTCGCCGCATGGAGGGGAACCCTAAGGTCGGTCGGTGACCGAGAACGCGATTCCCCAACAGCCCGGCGGCAGTTGGGCCGGTCCCTCCGCGGGCCGCCCCCCGGTGCACCCCTCCCTGAGCGAGGCCGGCCGCTTCCTGTGCGCGGGGACGTACCTCGACGCCGGGTACCGCGACCGGGTCATCGACGAGCTGTACGTCCACGAGGAACGGATCGTCGCCCCCTCCTACGGCTACGACGCCTCCCGGGTCCTCGCCCACGCGCTGCGCGCCCGGCGCGCCGAACTCGGCTGGGCCGCCGGAGTCCTCGGGGCCTGGTTCGTCGGAGCCCTGCTCACGGGCGGCGCCCTCGCCACGCTGGTCCTGCCCTTCCTGGTGCTGAGCCTGGCCGACTGGCTGCGCGCCCGGAACGTCCCGGCGCTGCGGGTGCTCTCCGTGGTCCTGCGGATCTACGCCTGGTGGATGCTGCTCCTGGTCCTGTTCGTCCTCGGCTTCGGCGGGTTCGTGCCGTTCAGCGCCCTGGACGAGGTCGGAGGGGCCGGCCTGCCGTTCGCCCCGACGGGCGGGGACGTCGCGGGCACCGCCGTCCTGTGGTGGCTGCCGGTGGTCTTCGCCGGGGTGGTCACCGTCGTGGGACTCCAGCGCGGACACGTCTTCCGGACCATCGCCACCGAGCTCGCCGAGCGCCGCTACGCCGACCACGCGAACGACCCGGCCGAAGCCGCCGACGGGGCCCGCTTCCAGCGGGTCCGCCAGCGCATCCGGGCCGAGCAGCACGCGCCGATGATCATGTACGACGTCAACGACCCGTTCTGCGGGGCGGGTGATCCCTTCCGGCCCTGGCAGCTGTCCGTGGAGCTGCGCCCGCGCGAGGACCTCGGCCCCGACCGCAAGCCGGTCGCGGTCACCAACGCCCACATCCTGGCGCGGATCGTGCCGCTGCTGGAACGCCTGCGGGTGCCCTCCCCGCACGGTTCCCCGGAGCAGGCCGCCGCCGTGGGCGACCGGATGCGCGAACTGGTCCTGGACGAGTGCGTGTTCCTCCCCGCGGGCGGGCTGCCGCACCGGGACACCGCGCAGGTCGTGCACGGGCAGTTCGGCGAGCAGCGGGCCGCCGCCATCGAGGAGGGCGGCGAGCGCCGCCGGCACTTCCTGCGCGTGCGGGTGGGCGGTTGGGACGAGAACCTCGTCGTCACCGTCTTCGTACGGGTCCACACGCAGGGCGGGATGATGATGCTGGAGGTGGCCCCGCACGTGCTGCTGCCCGTCCGGACCGACTTCCACAACGCGGACGCGGACGCCCAGCGCTACCGCAACAACAACGGCTTCGGCAAGGCCGTCTGGGCCCTGCGCCACACCCCCGGCTCCCTCGTGGCCTCCGTGACCACGCTGGGCCGCGGCCTGGCGAGCTGGTGGCGGATCGTCACCGGCGGCCACGGCGGGGCCCGGCCCGAGGGGCCGCGGGTTTCCGTGCGCGAGCTGGCCTCCCAGGACAACGGCTCGCTGTTCCACCTGATGGACCTCGACCGGTTCCTGAAGACGATCCAGGACCGGGTCGTCGGGGGCGTCGTCCTCGCGCTGCACGAAGCGGGCTGGCACACCGAGGAGTTCGCGCAGCGCGCGGTCCACGTCGCCGAGGGCGGGGTGTTCATCCAGGCGGTGAACCACAGCGCCTTCAGCGTCGGCGGCAGCAACAACACCAACAGCACCAAGGTCAAGAGGAGTACCGGTGGCAAGTGAAGACGGCGTTACGGGTACGGGCGCGGCCGAGCAGGAGCCCGCCGTCCGCATCGGCGAGGTCACGGGCAGCGCCTTCAGCATCGGCGGCAGCAACAACACCAACACCGTGCACCACGGGGGAGCGGGGACGGACACCGTCGGGCCGCAGGCCCTCCTCGACGCCGTACTGGAGCTGCGCGCGGCCCTCGTACGGCTGCCGCGCGGTGAGGACAGGGCGGCGCTCGACGCCGAACTCGACGGGGTCGCGGAGGGACTGGAGGGGGCCGAGGAGATCCGGCCCGGCCTGGTCCCCCGGCTCCGCGGAGCCCTGGAACGCTGGGCCCCGCTGGTGGACTCGGTCAGCGCCGCGACCGCCCTGGCCGGGCTCCTGACCACCCTGGGAGGCTGACCCGTGCCCCCGCAGAACGCCCCCCGGTGGGACCCCGCAACCCAACGCTGGGTCACGGACCCCGACCCGGCCCGGGGCCCCGCCCAACCGCCGACCCCTGCTCCGGCCCCCGCTCCGAACCCGGGCCATGACCCGGCCCCGGGCCACCCCCCGACCGCGGGACCGGCTCCGGCTCCGGCTCCCGGACCCGGCGGGTACGGCCCGGGGGCGGCGCCGCAAGACCCGTACCCGTACCCCACGTATCCGCCCCCGCAGCCCGTACAGTCGGGGTACCCCACCGCGCCCCGGCCCGGGCGGTGGCTGACGCCGACCACGGCGGCCGTCGCGGTGGCCGCACTCGCGATCGGGGCGGCCGCCGTGTGGTTCGTGGCGCGGGACACCGGAGAGCAGCCGGTGCAGGCGGGGCCGACGGTTTCCAGCGCCCCGCCGAGCGGGGAGGACACGCCGACCCCCTCGGCCACGGCCACCCGCTCCCCGTCGCCGACGGGCACCGGCAGTCCCAGTCCCACCCCCAGCCCGAGCGGCAGCGACTCCGCCCACGAGACCGTGCGCGACGCGAAGGGGTTCACCGTCGCCGTCCCCGCCGGGTGGCTCCGGGAGGAGGCCGCCGCGGGGGTCTTCTACCGCTCTCCCGACCGCACCGCCCTGGTCCAGATCTTCCAGGTGAGCGAGCCCGAACTGACCCCGCTCGCGGCCGTCCAGGGCGCCTCCACCTACCTGCGCGCCCAGACCACCGGCTACCGGGAGATCCGCGTGGGCCCGGCCCCGGGCGCCCCCGAGGGCGGGGAGCTGGTCTACGAGTACGACAGCGCGGAGTCGCACGGTCGGCGCCGCGGCGTGGAACGGGTCTTCGTCGCCGAGGACGGCAAGAAGTGGGCCGTCCTGACGGCCGGCCCGGCGGCCGACTGGACGCTCACCCAGTCCCACCACCAGGCCGCACTGACCGGCTTCCGCCCCGCGGGCGGCTGACACCGCCCGCGAGGGCTACTTGTACATCCCCGGGGTGTAGTGCCCCGGGGTCAGGCGGGTGGTGACGCCGATGCGGTTCCAGACGTTGATCGCGGCGATCAGGGCGATCACCTGGGCCAGCTCCTTCTCCTCGAAGTGCCGCGCGGCCCGCTCGTAGACCTCGTCGGGAACGAAACCGTCGGTCAGGACGGTCACGGCCTCCGTCAGCTCGATCGCGGCGAGCTCCTTCTCCGTGTAGAAGTGCCGCGACTCCTCCCAGGCGCCGAGCAGCAGCAGCCGCTCCACGTCCTCGCCCGCCGCGAGGGCGTCCTTGGAGTGCATGTCGATGCAGAAGGCGCAGTGGTTGATCTGGGAGGCGCGCAGTTTGACGAGCTCGACCAGGGCCGGGTCCAGCCCCTTGGCCGCGGCCGCGTCCAGGGCCACGGCGGCCTTGTAGAACTCCGGGGCGAGCTTCGCGAACTGCATGCGGGGGGTGTGTTCGGGTGCCTTCTCCGTGTGGGTCATGGCATCAGCCTAGGAGCCGGGCGGCCCGCCTATATGGTCCATATCCATGACGGAATCGTGGGCCACTTTCGGCGCCGACCTGCATCTGGAACCGGCCCCCGGGCGCGGTGTCCGGGCCGGGCTGACCGAGGCGCTGCGCGAGGCCGCGCGCAGCGGGCGGCTGGCCCCGGGGACCCGGCTGCCCTCCTCCCGGTCGCTCGCGGTGGACCTCGGGATCGCCCGCAACACCGTCGCCGAGGCCTATGCCGAGCTCGTCGCCGAAGGCTGGCTGACCGCGCGCCGGGGCTCCGGGACCCGGATCGCGGAGCGGGTCGGGGTCCGGGCCGGGGTCGGGGTGCGGCGTCCCGCGGCGGCCGTGCCCGTACGGCGCCCCGTGCGCGCGCAGACCTCGTACAGCCTGAAGCCCGGCTCCCCGGACCTGGGCGGCTTCCCGCGCGCCGCCTGGCTGGCGGCGGCCCGGCGGGCGCTGACCGAGGCCCCGAACGAGGCCTTCGGGTACGCGGACCCGCGCGGCCGGGTGGAGCTGCGGGAGGCACTCGCCGGGTACCTGGCGCGGGCCCGCGGGGTGTACGCCGACCCCGAACACATCGTGCTGTGCGCGGGCTTCGGCCAGGGCCTGCCGCTGCTCGCGAGGATGCTGCGGGCGCGCCGGATCCGGGAGATGGCGGTGGAGGGGTACGGGCTGGACGTGCACCGGGCGCTGCTGACCGGCGCCGGGCTGCGGACGCGGCCGCTGGCGGTGGACGGGGCGGGGGCCCGCACCACCGAGCTGGCCGGTTCGGGCGCGGGGGCGGTGCTGCTGACGCCGGCGCACCAGTTCCCGACGGGCGCCGCGCTGACGCCCGGGCGGCGGGCGGCGGCGGTGGACTGGGCCCGGTCCACGGGCGGGCTGATCCTGGAGGACGACTACGACGGGGAGTTCCGCTACGACCGCCAGCCGGTCGGCGCGCTCCAGGGACTGGACCCGGACCGGGTGGTGTACCTGGGCACGGCGAGCAAGTCCCTGGCGCCGGGGCTGCGCATGGGCTGGATGGTGGTGCCCGGGCCGCTGATGGACGAGGTGCTCGCGGTGAAGGACGGGAGCGACTGGAGCTCCAGCGCGCTGGACCAGCTGACGCTCGCGGAGTTCATCCGGTCGGGGGCGTACGACCGGCACGTGCGGGAGATGCGGCTGCGCTACCGGCGGCGGCGCGACGAGCTGGTGGCGGCCGTCGGGGACCGCGCGGTGGTCTCCGGCATCGCCGCGGGACTGCACGCGGTACTGGACCTCCCGCCGGGCGGCGAAAGGGCGGCCCTGCGGTCGGCCGCCTGGCAGGACCTGGGCCTGCTGCCGCTGTCCTTCTTTCGGCACCCGCAGGCGGCGATGCCCTCGCGCGAGGCCCTCGTCGTCGGCTTCGGGACCCCGTCCCAGAGTGCTTGGGCGCCCACCCTGGCCGCGCTGGTCGCTGCGCTCCCGTGACGAGGCCCTGCGGGGCTGTCCCCTACCCGCCCTTCGCCCGTTCCCCGGGCTCTGCCCGGACCCGGTCCTCAAACGCCGGACGGGCTGAAAGGACCCTGGGGCTCCGCCCCAGACCCCGGTCCTCCCCGGGGCTCAGTGGCCCGGCTCCGCCGGGGGTTCGCCGAAGCGGGCCAGGGCCAGGGCTCCGGCCACGGCCACCACGAAGCCCGCGATCGCCAGCCAGGTCAGGCCCTCGCGGGTGCGGTCGCCCAGCCAGGCCACGCCCACCACCGCCGGCCCGATCGTCTCGCCCAGCACCAGCCCGGCGGTCGCCGCCGTCACGGAGCCGCGCTGGAGCGCCGAGGTGAGCAGCAGGAAGGCGGAGCCGCCGCCGAGCAGCAGGGCGTAGAACGCCGGGTTCGACAGTGCGGAGAGCGAGATGTCGTCGATGAGCCGGACCGCCACCTCCACCACCCCGAAGCCCGTCCCGGCCGCCAGACCCAGCGTCAGCGCCCGGCTGCGGTCCGGCAGCCCGCCCGCCACGGCCCCGACCACCAGCACCAGCCCGGCCACCGCCAGCAGCCCCAGCTTCAGCGCGAGCGTGCCCCGGCCCGAGCCCTCTTCCCCGGACGCCAGCCCCAGCATCACCAGCCCCGCGCACACCACCGCGACCGCGCCCCACTCCGTCCCGCTCAGCCGCACCCGCAGCAGCCGCGCCGCGACCACCGCGGTCACCGCGAGGCTGGCCGCGAGGGCCGCGCCCACCGCGTAGATCGGGCTGTGCCGCAGGGCGATGATCTGGAGGACGAAGCCGACCCCGTCCAGCCCGAGTCCGGCGAGATAGCGCCACTGGCGCAGCGCCCGCAGGAGGAGGGCGGTGTCGACCCCGGAGCCCGTTCCCGGCTCCGCGGCCCGCGCCGCCACCGCCTGCAGAACCGACGCCGTGCCGAAGCAGACCGCCGCACCGAGCGCGCAAATCATCCCAATGAGCACGAACCGACTCTAGGTCACGGATCCCGCGTCGGCCGGATTCCGTCGGCCGGGGCGGCCGTTCTAGTCTGTGCGCAGCCGGCCACCCAGGGGGAGCGAACAGTCCATGGACAGCAGCAGCACCGACACCACGCGCACCAAACGCCGCATGCGCTCCGGCACGGTCGCCCTCGGCGGCATGGGCCTGCTCGCCGCGGCCCTGGTGGCCTGCGGCAGCAGCAACGAGCCCGACAAGCGCTGCGCGGACCGCGCCACCCTGGAGAAGCTGAACTCCAAGGAGTGCAAGAGCGGCGGCCGCGGCGCGTACTACTACGGCGGCACCGTCGCGAAGAACAAGGTCAGCGGCGGCAGCTTCGACAAGTCCGCCGTCACCCGCGGCGGCATCGGCGGCAGCCACAAGAGCTCCTCGGGCGGCTGATCCAGCGTGAAGCGCCACACCATCGAGCCCCGCCCCGACTGGCAGAAGACCGTCGAGGAGCAGGGGCTGATCTATCCCCTCACCCGCTACCCCGACGACTCCCTGCGCCCCTACTGGGACGAGAGCGCGTACTACTCCTTCACCCTCCCCGAGGTCGAGGCGCTGGAGAACGTCGTCGAGGAGCTGCACGCCATGTGTCTGGCGGCGGCCCAGCACATAGTCGACCACGACCGCTTCGCCGACCTCGGCATCACCGACCCGAAGCTCGCCGCGCTGATCGCCGAGTCCTGGCGGCGCCGCGCCGAACAGCCCTCGCTCTACGGCCGCTTCGACCTGCGCTACGACGGCTCCGGCAGCCCCGCCAAGATGCTGGAGTACAACGCCGACACGCCCACCTCCCTCGTGGAGGCGGCCAGCCCGCAGTGGTTCTGGATGGAGGAGCGCTTCCCCGGCGCCGACCAGTGGAACTCCCTCCACGAGCGGCTCGTCGACGCCTGGCGCCGCCAGGCGGAGCTGCTGCCGGCCGGCCCGGTGCACTTCGCGCACTCCGAGACCGACGAGCTCGGCGAGGACCTGATGACGGTCGCCTACCTCCAGGAGACCGCCGAGCAGGCCGGCATCGACACGCGGGAGCTGTCGGTGGAGCGGATCGGCTGGGACTCCCTGTCCGGCCGGTTCGTGGACGAGAAGCTGGGCTTCATCCGCGCGATCTTCAAGCTCTACCCGTGGGAGTGGCTGGCCACCGACGAGTTCGCCCCGCAGGTCCTCGGCACGTACGACCACGGCGGCGGCTCCGGCACCACCGCCTGGATCGAGCCCCTGTGGAAGATGCTGCTCTCCAACAAGGCGCTGCTGGCGGTCCTGTGGGAGCTCTTCCCGGAGCACCCGAACCTGCTGCCCGCCTACCTGGACGGCCCGCGCGAACTCGCCACGACCACCGGCTACGCGGCGAAGCCGCTGCTGGGCCGCGAGGGCGCGGGCGTCACCCTGCACCCGGTCGGCGGCGAGCCGTTCGCACCGGAGCAGGACGAGACGTACGTCTTCCAGGGCCTCGCCCCGCTGCCCGACTTCGACGGCAACCGGGTGGTGCTCGGCGCATGGGTCGTCGAGGACGAGGCGGCGGGTCTCGGCATCCGCGAATCGGCGGGGCCGGTCACGGACGAGTACGCCCGCTTCCTGCCCCACGTCATTCTCTAACGGCACGGCATCCTGTAGCTCTATGCGCCGAGGACCGACCTGAGCTGGTCCAGCCCCCAGTCCAGGTCCTCCTTGGAGATCACCAGCGGCGGCGCGATCCGGATCGTCGACCCGTGGGTGTCCTTGACCAGGACTCCGAGCCCCATCAGCTTCTCGGAGATCTCCCGGCCGGTGCCGCGCGCCGGGTCGATGTCCACGCCCGCCCACAGCCCGCGGCCCCGTACGGCGGTCACCGCGCCGCCGCCGACCATCAGGTTCAGCTCCCGGTGCAGGTGGTCGCCCAGCTCGGTGGCGCGCTGCTGGTACTCGCCGGTGCGCAGCATCGCGATGACCTCCAGGGCGACGGCGCAGGCCAGCGGGTTGCCGCCGAAGGTGGAGCCGTGCTCGCCCGGCTTGAACACGCCGAGCACGTCGAGGTCGGCCACCACCGCCGACACGGGCACGACCCCGCCGCCCAGCGCCTTGCCGAGGATGTACACGTCGGGGACGACCCCCTCGTGCTCGCACGCGAAGGTCTTCCCGGTGCGGCCCAGGCCCGACTGGATCTCGTCGGCCATGAACAGGACGTTCCGCTCGCGCGTCAGTTCCCGTACGCCCCGCAGGTATCCGGCGGGCGGCACGAGCACGCCGGCCTCGCCCTGGATCGGCTCCAGGAGCACGGCGACGGTGTTGGAGGTGACGGCGGCGGCGAGCGCGGTGAGGTCCCCGTACGGGACGATCTCGAAGCCGGGGGTGTACGGGCCGAAGTGGTCGCGGGCCTCGTGGTCGGTGGAGAACGAGACGATGGTCGTCGTGCGGCCGTGGAAGTTGTCGGCCGCCACCACGATCTTGGCGTGGCCGTCCGGTACGCCCTTGACCTCGTACCCCCACTTGCGGGCGGTCTTCACCGCCGTCTCCACGGCCTCCGCACCCGTGTTCATGGGCAGGACGGCCTCCTTGCCGCACAGTGCCGCGAGCTCGGTACAGAAGTCCGCGAAGCGGTCGTGGTGGAAGGCGCGCGAGGTCAGGGTGACCCGCTCCAGCTGGGCGCGGGCGGCGTCGAGCAGGCGGCGGTTGCCGTGGCCGAAGTTCAGGGCCGAGTAGCCCGCGAGCATGTCGAGGTAGCGGCGGCCCTCCACGTCGGTCATCCACGCGCCCTCCGCCGTGGCGACGACGACGGGCAGGGGGTGGTAGTTGTGCGCGCTGTGCGCGTCGGCGGAGCGGATGGCATCAGCAGTTGTCGACACGGGGTCTCCGATCGTCCGTCAAGCCGGTGACGAGGGTGGCGTCACTGTCCATCCTCGCTCGAATACCGGACGGAGAAACCTCATCTGCGGCGCGCCCGCTAAGGTGTCGGACACGCACGGCGACTGGCGCACGGAGAACCAACTCCGGGGGAGCCGTGCGCGCACGACCGCATACAGGGCCGCTCGCCTGGGCCTCGCGGGGACGAGATCCGACATCGACCCCGGAGGAGCCGCCATGAGCGCGAACCACCACCCGTACCGCCACCCCGCCCTGCTCGCGACCGACCCCGAGCTGGCGTCCTTCGTCGCCGCCGAGGAAACCCTCCAGGCGGAGACCCTCCGCCTCATCCCGAGCGAGAACTACGTGTCCTCGGCCGTGCTGGAGGCTTCCGGCACGGTGCTGCAGAACAAGTACAGCGAGGGCTACCCGGGCCGCCGGTACTACGAGGGCCAGCAGAACATCGACCGCATCGAGGCGCTGGCCGTGGAGCGGGCGAAGGGCCTCTTCGGGGTCGACCACGCCAACGTGCAGCCGTACTCCGGCTCCCCGGCGAACCTGGCCGTGTACCTGGCCTTCGCGAAGCCCGGCGACACCGTGATGGGCATGGCCCTGCCGATGGGCGGGCACCTGACGCACGGCTGGGGGGTGTCGGCGACGGGCTCCTGGTTCCGGGGCGTGCAGTACGGGGTCCAGGCCGACACGGGTCTCATCGACTACGACGCCGTACGGGAACTCGCGCTGGCGGAGCGGCCCAAGGTGATCTTCTGCGGCGGCACGGCGCTCCCGCGCACGATCGACTTCGAGGCGTTCGCGTCGATCGCGAAGGAGGCGGGCTCGGTCCTCGTCGCCGACGTCGCCCACATCGCCGGCCTGATCGCGGGCGGGGCCCACCCGTCCCCGGCGGGTCACGTGGACGTGATCTCGACGACCACCCACAAGACCCTGCGCGGTCCGCGCGGGGCGATGCTGATGTGCCGCGAGGAGCACGCGAAGGCCATCGACAAGGCGGTCTTCCCCGGCCTCCAGGGCGGCCCGCACAACCAGACGACGGCCGGCATCGCGGTGGCGCTGCACGAGGCGGCGCAGCCCTCGTTCGTGTCGTACGCGCACGCGGTCGTGGCCAACGCGAAGGCGCTGGCCGCGGCTCTGCTGGAGCGGGGCTTCGATCTGGTCTCGGGCGGTACGGACAACCACCTGATCCTGATCGACCTGACCGGGAAGTCGGTGTCCGGCAAGATCGCGGCGAAGGCGCTGGACCGGGCCGGGATCGTCGTGAACTACAACACGGTGCCGTTCGACCCGCGCAAGCCGTTCGACCCGTCGGGTATCCGGATCGGTACGCCGTCGCTGACTTCGCGGGGGCTTCGCGCCGAGCACATGGCCGTGGTCGCCGACTGGATCGAGCGTGCGGTCACCGCTGCGGCGAAGGGTGACGAGCCGGCCCTGGGCGCCATCCGGGCCGAGGTGGCCGACCTCATGGCGGCCTTCCCGGCCCCGGGCCTCCCGGTCGCCTGACCCTCCGGGTGGGGGGCCGGTCCCTGCGGGGGCCGTCCCCTACCCGCCCTTCCCCCGTTCCCCGGGCTCCGCCCGGACCCCCCTGGGGCTCCGCCCCAGACCCCGGTCCTCAAACGCCGGACGGCTGAAAAGCCCTGGGGCTCCGCCCCGGATCCCGCGCCTCGAACGCCGGACGGCTGAAAAGCCCTGGGGCTCCGCCCCGGACCCCGCGCCCCGAAAGCCGGCGAGAATCCAGCCCCGCCGGCGTTTGACGCGCGGGTGTGGCGGCGCCCAGGGAGCTCCGCGCAGCGGGCTCGCCTCCGGCTCCGACCCCGGCTCCGCGCAGCGGTGGTCGACAGGTGCCGGGAGGAGGGAAAGCGGTCGCTCGGCCGAGGCAAGATCCGGACGGGCCGCTACCGCCCGGTACCCGTGCGGGGGTGGGGCGGGGGCGGAGCGACCCGCCCGGTTCCGGCCAGTGGCGGGGCCGAGCCCCGTGTCACACCTGAGAGAATGGGGCCATGGCTTCTGATCGTCCTCGCGCGCTCTCCGGCATCCAGCCCACCTCCGGTTCGTTCCACCTCGGGAACTACCTCGGAGCCATCCGGCAGTACGTCGCCCTGCAGGAGACGCACGACGCCTTCTACATGGTCGTCGACCTGCACGCGATCACCATGCCGCAGGATCCGAAGGATCTCCGCGCGAACACCAGGCTCTCCGCCGCGCAGCTCCTCGCCGCCGGTCTCGACCCCGAGCGCTGCACGCTCTTCATCCAGAGCCACGTGCCCGAGCACGCGCAGCTCGGCTGGGTCATGAACTGCATCACCGGTTTCGGCGAGGCCAGCCGGATGACCCAGTTCAAGGACAAGTCCGCGAAGTCGGGCGCCAACAACGCCACCGTCGGCCTGTTCACGTACCCGATCCTCCAGGTCGCCGACATCCTGCTCTACCAGGCGAACGCCGTCCCGGTCGGCGAGGACCAGCGTCAGCACATCGAGCTGACCCGGGACCTGGCCGAGCGCTTCAACCAGCGCTTCGGGCAGACCTTCACCCTCCCCGCCGCGCACATCGTCAAGGAGGTCGCGAAGATCTACGACCTCCAGGACCCGGCGATCAAGATGTCGAAGTCGGCTTCTTCGCCCAAGGGCCTGATCAACCTCCTCGACGAGCCCAAGGCCACCGAGAAGAAGATCAAGAGCGCGGTCACCGACACCGAGGCCGTGGTCCGGTTCGACGCCGTGAACAAGCCCGGCGTCAGCAACCTGCTCACGATCTACTCCACTCTCACGGGGGAGTCCATCCCCGCGCTGGAGGCCGCGTACGAGGGCAAGGGCTACGGCGCGCTCAAGACCGACCTGGCCGGCGTGATGGTCGATTTCGTCACACCCTTCAAGCAGCGCACCCAGGAGTACCTGGACGACCCGGAGACCCTGGATTCCCTGCTGGCCAAGGGCGCGGAGAAGGCCAGGGCGGTCGCCGCGGAGACCCTGGCACAGGCGTACGACCACCTCGGTTTCCTGCCCGCGAAGCACTGACGGGCACGCAAGAGAAAGAGGGCCCTGGCGATCTGGGGGGTGCTGCCGCCACACTGGGGCGGCAGCACTCGTGCGACGCACACGCGGAGCACAGACCACGCACAGGACTACAGGCGGAGGAGAGCTACGTGGGGACCGTAACGCTCGGCGTTTCGATCGCGGTCCCGGAGCCGTACGGCAGCAGCCTTCAGGAGCTGCGAGCCGGCTTCGGGGACGCTGCCGCGCACGGCATTCCCACGCACGTCACCCTCGTACCGCCGACGGAGGTGGACGCGGACCGGCTGCCCGAGATCCGCGTCCACCTGGCCGAGGTCGCGGCCGCCGGCCGCCCCTTCGTGATGCGGCTGGCCGGCACGGGCACCTTCCGGCCCCTCTCGCCGGTGGTCTTCGTCCAGGTCGTGGAGGGCGGCTCGGTCTGCACCCGGCTCCAGGGCCAGGTCCGCGACCCGGAGGGGCCGCTCAGCCGGGAACTCTCGTTCCCGTACCACCCGCACGTCACGGTCGCCCACGGGATCTCCGAGGAAGCGATGGACCTGGCGTTCAGCACCCTCGCCGACTACGCGGCGGAGTGGGTCTGCTCCGGGATCGCCCTCTACGAGCAGGGCTCGGACGGGGTCTGGCGCAAGCTGCGGGAATATCCGTTCGGCAACGGGGCAAGCGGTGGAGCGAGCGCCGTACCGGCGCAGCTCGGCTCGACGACGGACAACAGTGCGGCGGCCGCCGCGGGCGAGGCGACCGTACGCCGTTCCTGACGCAGGAACCGGAACCGGAAACCGATCCTTCGCAGGACCAGGACATGGAACGGCCGAGCCGTCGGGCGAAAAGTCACAATCGACGACCGTAGTCCCCAAAAGCGGCAATCCCGGCTATTTACGACAGCTCATTTACGGTGACCGTATGGACTGGTTGACGAAACTCCCGCTGATCGGGCCCCTGGTGTCCGCCCTGATGCGGACCCACCTGTGGCGTTCGTACCAGCGGCTCGACCGCGTGCACTGGAGCCGGCTCGCCGCCGCCATCACCTTCATCAGCTTCCTGGCCCTCTTCCCGCTGATCACCGTGGCCGCCGCGATCGGCGCCGGACTGCTCACCCAGGACCAGCTCGACAAGCTCCAGAAGAACCTCGCCGAGCAGGTCCCCGGCATCTCCGACCAGCTCGACATCAACGCCCTCGTCGCGAACGCGGGCACGGTCGGCCTGGTCGCCGCAGCCGTCCTGCTCTTCACCGGCATCGGCTGGGTCACCTCGATGCGGGACTGCCTGCGCGCGGTGTGGGAGAAGGACGACGAGGACGAGGGCAACCCCTTCGTCCGCAAGGGCAAGGACGCACTCGTCCTCATCGGCCTCGGCGGCGTCGGCCTGGCCTCGGCCGCCGCCTCGATCTTCGGCTCCAGCGCCGTCGGCAAGGCCGGGGACTGGCTGGGCGTACCGCGCGACGGCGCGGGCGGCACCCTGCTGCGGAGCGGGGCCTTCCTCGTCGGAGTGGTGGCCGCCTTCCTGCTCCTGCTCTACGTCCTGACCCTGCTCCCGGGCGTCGAACCGCCCCGCCGCCGCCTGATCGAGGCGGCCCTCCTCGGCGCGGCCGGCTTCGAGCTGCTGAAGCTGCTGCTCAGCGGCTACATGCGGGAGGTCGCCACGAAGAGCATGTACGGGGCCTTCGGCGTGCCGATCGCGCTGTTGATCTGGATCAACCTCACGGCGAAGCTGCTGCTCTTCTGCGCGGCGTGGACCGCGAGCCGCGACGATGCCGACGGGGACGGCGTGGAGGACCCGGAGTCGGGCCGTGAGCCCTCCCGGGAGGCGGACGCCGCTCCGGAGCGCGGCACCGCCACCGGCACGGCCCCGGAGTCCGCAGGCTCCGCTACGCCCGGCCGCGAGACCGGCGGCCGCGCCCCAGCGGCCAGCGCCGGTTGACCGCGTAGGCCCCGCCGGCCACCACGGCCAGCACCCCGCCCGCCACGCCGAAGGCGGTGCCGACCCCGCCGCCGGAGCCCGCACCGGACGCCGAGGGGTTGTTCTCGTGGGACTGGGCCGGGGAGCCGTGGGAGGTGGTGTCCGCGCTCTTCGGCGGCACCAGCTCGCCCACCGGCTTGACCTTCCCGCTCGCCGCGAACCCCCAGTCGAGCAGGTCGGCGGTCTCCTCGTACACGGAGTTGGCGCCCCCGGTGCCCGGGTTCATCACCGTGACCAGCAGCTTCTTGTCGCCGCGCTGGGCGGCGCCGGTGAAGGTGGAGCCGGCCATCGTGGTGTTGCCGTTCTTCACCCCGGCGATCCCCTTGTAGGGGGAGAGGCCGCCGGCGCCGGTCATCAGCCGGTTGGTGTTCTGGATCTCGAAGGTCTCGCGCGGCTTCCCCGCCTCCTGCCGGCCGGGGAACTTCGCGCTGGCCGTGCCGCAGTACTCCCGGAAGTCCTCCTTCTGCAGACCGGAGCGGGCGATGAGGGTGAGGTCGTAGGCGCTGGAGACCTGGCCCGGAGCGTCGTAGCCGTCGGGGGACACCACGTGCGTGTCCAGGGCCTGGAGCTCCTCGGCGTGCGCCTGCATGTCCTTGACGGTCTTCTCGACGCCGCCGTTCATGGCCGAAAGTACGTGCACGGCGTCGTTCCCGGAGCGCAGGAACACCCCGAGCCACAGGTCGTGGACGCTGTACTCGCCGTCCTCCTTGATGCCCACGAGGCTGGAGCCGGAACCGACCCCGTCCAGCTCCTGGTCGGTGACCTTGTGGACCTGGTCCTTGGGCAGACCCGGCAGCACGGTGTCGGCGAAGAGCATCTTCATGGTCGAGGCCGGCGGGAGCCGCCAGTGCGCGTTGTGCGAGGCGAGGACCTCGCCGGTCTCGGCGTCGGCCACGATCCACGAACGCCCCGTCAGGCTCGTCGGCAGCGCGGGCGCGCCGGGCAGCAGGTTGACCTGCGTCCCGGGCTGCCCGAGCGCCGAGCCGCCGACCGTGGACATCGAGGCGGGCGGCGCGGGCGCCTTGGGCGGCTGCCCCTTCCCGTCCACCGGTGGCGTCGGCGTCGGCGCGGCGTATACGGGCGAGGCCAGCAGCGCCGGGACCAGCAGGGCGGGTAGCGCGGCGGAAAGGACCGTCAACGCGGTCTTCTTGGCAGACACGCAGGTGAAAGTACATCCCGATGCTGTGCTTAGCGTCACGGACCGGCCAACCCGCCGCAACCACCGCCGGGACAGCCCACCCCGGCGCGTCCGTCCTGGGGACGAAACCGATACTGAGTCCATGAGACTCAGCCGCGCCGCTTCCTGGTTCCTGCTCGCCTTCGGAGTGTGGAGCTGGTTCATCTGGGTGTCTTTCGTCCGGAACCTGTGGAAGGACGGCAGCGGTCTGGCCTTCGACGCCTCGGGGGACCCGACCGCGTACTTCTGGGTCCACCTTCTCCTGGCGGTGGCGTCCTTTCTCCTGGGGACGGCCGTCGGAGTGATCGGGTTGCGCGGGGTGCGGGCACTGCGGCGCGAATCACGTACGGAGGCGGGCGCGTGACGATCCTCCTCATCGCGGCCGTGGCCCTGCTGGTCCTGGCCCTCCTGGTCCTGGTGCACCGCTGGCTCTGGATCCGCCTGGTCCGCGACACCACCACCCCCGGCGGCGCGATCCGCCGCGCGGGCACCGCCCTGGCCTTCGCGCTCCCGCTCCTGTCCGTGGCCGCCCTCGTCGCGGGCCGCGCGGGAGCCCCCTTCTGGCTGGAGCGCACGGTCGCCTGGCCGGGCTACCTCTGGCTGGCCGTCCTCCTCTACCTCTCCCTGGCGATGCTCCTGGCCGAGCCGGTCCGAGCGGTGTGGCTCCGCCGGTCGAACGGGCCCACGGCCCGGGTGAGCTCGGGGGCGCAGCCCCACCCCACCCCGGGGCCGGGGGCGGAGCCCCGCCACGCCGCCGCAGGCGCGGCGGCTACGGGGCCTGGGGCGGAGCCCCAGTTCCGGGAAGGGGCGGGGAGGGGAACTGCGCCGCAGGCCACCCTCGAAGCCACCACCGAGCCCGCGGCCCCGGCCGGGCAGCACGCCACGACGGCCGACCGGGCGGAGGTCACCCCCGCGGAGGCCGGCTCCGCGGCGCCCACCCCCTCCGGCGTCAGCCGCAGACGCTTCGCCCGGATCGTGGCCGGCACGGCCGCCGCCGCCACAGCCGGCACCGTCGGCTACGGCACGTACGGAGTCCTCCGCGGCCCCCGCGTCAAGCGGGTCCAGGTCCCCCTGGCGAAGCTCCCCCGCGCGGCCCACGGCTTCCGCATCGCCGTCGTCAGCGACATCCATCTCGGCCCGATCCTGGGCCGCGCCCACACCACCCGCATCGTCGACACGATCAACCGCACGCAGCCCGACCTCATCGCCGTCGTCGGCGACCTCGTCGACGGAGACGTCCACGACCTCGGCCCCGCCGCCGAACCGCTCCGCGGCCTCCGCTCGCGCCACGGCTCGTACTTCGTCACCGGCAACCACGAGTACTTCTCCGGCGCCCAGCAGTGGGTCGACCACGTCCGCGAGCTCGGCCTCACCCCGCTGGAGAACGCCCGCCGCGAGCTCCCGTACTTCGACCTCGCCGGGGTCAACGACATCGCGGGCGAGAGCGAGGGCCACGGCCCGGACTTCCAGGCGGCCCTGGGCGACCGGGACCGCGCCCGCAGCGCCGTACTCCTCGCCCACCAGCCGATCGTCATCGACGAGGCCGTCCGGTACGGGGCGGACCTCCAGCTCTCCGGCCACACCCACGGCGGGCAGCTCTGGCCCGGCGAGTACGTCGCCGAGCTCGCCAACCCCACCGTCGCCGGGCTGGAGCGCTACGGCGACACCCAGCTGTACGTCTCGCGCGGCGCGGGCGCCTGGGGGCCGCCGGTGCGGGTCGGCGCGCCGTCGGACATCACAGTCGTCGAACTCGCCTCATATCAGGCCTGAACCGCCCGAACCCCCAACGCCCCGCGACAAATCGGCCTTCCCGAGGCCGAAATTCCATGATGGGATGTGACCGATAATCGGATAACTGGTCGCAGACTTCGGTGTGCGCCCGCATGGGGTGGAGTCAAGGATGCTGCGGTCTGTCCGCTCGAAAGTCATCGCGGCCGGGCTGGTCCTCGGTGTCGCGGGCGTCGCCACCTGGCAGTTGCTGCCGCTGGCCGCCGGCGGCGGGGAGCCGATCCGCGTCGGCACGAGCGACGTGGTCTCCTCCCTCGACCCCGCAGGGGCGTACGACGCGGGCTCCTGGGCCCTGTTCAGCAACGTCTACCAGTCGCTGCTGACCATCAAGCCCGGTGCGGACACCCCGGTGCCCGACGCGGCCTCCTCCTGCAACTTCATCGGCGACAAGCTCACCACGTACCAGTGCGAGCTGCGCCCGGACGTGAAGTTCTCCTCCGGCCGCGCGATCACCGCCGAGGACGTCAAGTTCTCCTTCGACCGGATCAAGGCGATCAACTCCGACCAGGGGCCGGCGCCGCTGTTCAACACCCTGGAGTCGGTCAAGGCCGAGGGACGCACCGTCACCTTCAGCCTCTCCGCCGGGGACGCCACCTTCCCGTTCAAGATCGCGACGGGCGCCGCCTCGATCGTGGACAAGGACAAGTACCCGGCCAAGGCCCTGCGCGAGGAGGAGAAGGTCGACGGCTCCGGTCCCTTCACCCTCGACGGCTACACGGCCGGCGCGAGCGCCGAGCTCAAGCCCAACACCTCGTACAAGGGCCAGGGCAAGGTCTCCAAGAGCGCGGTCACCGTGAAGTACTTCAAGGACTCCGCGCAGCTGGAGCAGGCCTGGACCGACCGCGGGATCGAGGTCGCCCACCGCGACATGCCCCCGGCGGTCCTGGCCGGCCTCAACCCGGGCCTGGAGGACACCCGGTACCAGGTCTCGGGCGGTACGGAGATCCGCAGCATGGTCTTCAACCTCCGCCCCGGCTCCCCGGTGGCCCAGCCCGCCGTCCGCCAGGCCGTCGCCGCGGTCGTGGACCGGGCCAAGGTCGCGACCGAGGTCTACAAGGGCACCGTCACCCCGCTCTACTCGCTCGTCCCGGCGGGCATCGCCGCCCACAGCACGCCGTTCTTCGACGCCTGGCCCTCGCCGAACGGGCTCACCGCGAAGAAGCTGCTCAAGGACGCCGGAGTCACCACCCCGGTCGCGATCACCCTCGGGGTCAACGTGCGCGGCGCGAGCGTGCCCGAGGCCGAGGAGCTGAAGGCGCAGCTGGAGTCCACCGGCCTCTTCCACCTGACCATCAAGCCGGTCGAGAAGTGGAGCGACTTCCAGAAGGCCTACGCGGCGGGCGAGTTCGACGCCTACACCATCGGCTGGATCGCCGACTTCCCGGACGCGGACAACTTCCTCGCCCCGCTCGTCGGAGCCGACAACTCCATGAACAGCGGCTACTCCGACAAGGCCGTCGACGACCTCATCACCCGCACCCAGTCCTTCTCGGACCGCGGCGCCGCCGCCAACGACTTCCGCGACCTGCAGAAGCTGGTCGCGCAGCAGGTCCCGATGCTGCCGATCTGGCAGAAGAAGGACTACGTGATGTCGCGCGAGGCCGTCGCGGGCGCCCAGTACCTCTCGGACGGCACCGGAGTGTGGCGGCTGTGGGAGCTCAGCTGGCTGTAGGACCGGGCCCCTACGCCGGACCTACGCCGGCCCTCTTCCCTACGCCGGGCCCTCTTCCGGGCCTTCCTCCGGGCCCGCGTCCGGGTCGGAGGCCCGCTTGCGGCCCGTACGGGACACGGCCGTCTGGGCCATGCCCGGCAGGAAGTCCGTGAACAGCTCGTGCACTTCCCGCACCAGCGGCCGCAGCACCCGGAACCGGGCCAGGATGATGCCCCGGGTCGTGAGCTGCGCGCCGCGCTGTGCGAGCCGCCGGGTCTTCTCGCTGTCCGGGGAGCGGTCGAAGACCCAGTAGAGGACCAGGCCCATCTGCGAGAGCCACATCAGCTCCGGCAGTACGTCGGCCAGCTCGTCGGGCACCTTGGTCTTGGCCCCCGCCAGCACCTCGCGGTGCATGTCGATCGCCTGCTTGCGGGCCGCCTCCGACTCCGGGGAGAACGGGCTGAGCGGGCTCTCCGGGTCCGCGGCGTTCTTGAAGAACTGCGAGGCGAACTCGTGGTACGGCGCCGCGATGTCCAGCCAGCTGGTCAAGACGCCCGCGAGCCGCTTCTGCAGATCGGTCTCGTTGTCGAGGATCGGCCGGACCGCCGCCAGGTGTGCGGCGCCGATCCGGTCGTAGAACCCCTGGACCAGGTGTTCCTTGGACTCGAAGTAGTAGTAGGCGTTGCCGACCGATACTCCGGCCTCCTTGGCGATCCCGCGCATCGTCGTCTTGTCGAAGCCGCGCTCCTGGAAGAGGCGGAGCGCGGTTTCGAGAATGAGCGTGCGGGTCTGCTCGCTCTTGGGAGCCTTCTGATCAGTCACGGTGCCGAGCCTATCGGGGCGCGGAACACTGGTCGTCACAGGCCGGTTCCCCGCCGTTCGCCGAGGAGCCGTCCCGTACCGCCTCGCGCCAGGTGGAGGCGGTGTACATGGCCGCCTTGGCGAAGGGCCGGCCGGCCGGGGTGGCCAGCCAGTTCGCCTTCGGCCGGTGCTCGGCCAGCGCCCACAGGCAGACGATGAAGGCGTCCGTCCCGGTCCACACCTGTCCGGAGTCGCCGATGACGGTGATCTCCTTCAGCGTCGAGGCGTGGTCCAGCTGCGGGTACCGCCGCTGCGCCTCGAAGGAGGCCGCGGGGATGAGCCGGAGCGGTACCAGCCAGCGCTGGCCGAGGAGCCAGTGCCGGATGTGCACGCAGAGCGGGCAGTTCGCGTCGTAGAGCACCGTCAGGTGCCGCGTCACGGCCGTGGCCACGGTGATCAGGCCCCGGCGGGCGCGGTCCACCCCTGGGGGGCGACCGGCGGGGTCTGCTGACGCTCCATGATGCCCCGGCGGCGCATCTTGTTCAGCACCCAGACGTTCCCGAGGTGCATGACGCCGAGGACCAGGAGCACGACTCCGAGCTTGACCGACAGCGCCTCGAAGAGCCCGCGGGCGGCGACGATCTCGTCGGCCGACCGCAGGTACAGGGTCACGAAGCCGATGTTGACGAGGTAGAAGCCGACCACCAGGAGCTGGTTGACGGCGTCCGCGAGCTTCTCGTTGCCCTGGAGGACGTCGCCGATGAAGACGCGGCCGTTGCGGCTGAGCGTGCGGGCCACCCAGACGGTGAGGCCGATGCTGATGAGCAGGTAGATGACGTACGCGACCACGGTGAGGTCCATTGCCCTCAGCCCCCTTGAACGTGTTCAACTGCTGACGACACTGACTGTAGACCCATTTTTGAACAGGTTCAAGCGAATGGCGGGGGGTCTCGGTCAGCGTCCCTGGAGGACCGCCTCGGAGAGGAAGGGCAGCAGCAACCGGGTCATCTCCTCCGGGCGTTCGAGGGAGGGGAGGTGGCCGGCCCAGGGCAGCTCGACGTGGACGGCGCCGGGCACGAGGGAGGAGAGCTCGGCGGGGACCTCCCGGAAGTCGGGGATGTCGTGCGCGCCGCCGACGGCGAGGACGGGGGCGGCGATGGCGGCCGGCTCGAAGGCGGGCTCGGGGAGCTCGTGGTCCCCGTCGGCGGCCGGGGCGCCCCGCAGGTTCCCGAGCTGCATGGCCCGTACGAGGGCGTGTGCGGCCTCGTCGGCGTCCGGGCCGAGCCACTGGCGGGCGTTGAGGTCGGCCGCGCCCTCCAGGTCGCCCGCGTCCAGCAGGGCGGCTTCGGCGGCGTTGAAGGCGAGCAGTGCGGGGCCGCGCCGCTGCGCGGGCCGGGCGGGGCAGAGCAGCGCCAGCGCGCTCACCAGCTCCGGACGCAGCGCGGCCAGCGTCAGCGCGACCCGCCCGCCGTAGGAGCTTCCGACGAACGCGGCCCGCCGGATGCCGAGGTGGTCCAGCAGCTCCCGTACGTCCCCGTGGTCGCTGTACGGGGCTTCGGCGGCGGGGGAGTCGCCACAGGTCCGGAAGTCCGCCCGGACCACCCGGAACCCGGCGGCGAGCAGCGGCTGCCACTGCGGCTCCCACATCCGCCGGTCACACACGGAGGAGTGCAGCAGTACGACGGCCGGAGCGTCGACGGGACCGTCCACATCATGAGAAATGATCATCAGGTGATCTTCCCGGACCCCCGCCCCGTGAACCACAGGGTTTTCCCCGGGCCTGTCGGTGGGCACCCCTACCGTGGCGGCCGTGAACGACATCAAGAGCGCTGCCGCGACGGCGGACTTCGCGGAACGCGCCGACCGGCTCGTGCGCGCCGCCCGTACGGGAAGCCTGCGGAGCCCGGCGGTCGTGGCGGGTCGGGCGGCCGCGTAGCCTCCCCGTCGTGGGGGAGGCGGGCGCGGACTGGGACCCGTACGACATCGACGTGCTGCGGGGGCTCGCCTGGATGCTCGTACGGCTGCCGCCGGAGCCGGCCGGGGAGTCGGTGCTCGGGCGGCCGGCCGGAGCCGGGCGGCTACTGCCTCCGGCGCTGCGTCACATGCTCAGTGCGCGTGCCTGATTGAGCTGGCTCATGACCCACATGTAGGTGCCCGGGTCCACCGCCGGGATCATCGTGGAGTGGTGGCGGCCGGCGCTGTTGACCGTGATCTGGATGTAGCCCGTGGTGCGGCGCTCCTTCATCAGGAGGAAGAACAGGCCGAGCAGGCAGAACAGGAAGAAGATGACGGCCAGCACGATCGCGTGCGCCGGGATCTTCTCCTCCGTCCGGGAGAAGTCCGTGGCGTTCCAGATCGCACCCTTGAGCGGCATCGGGCCCGACGGGGTGATGATCTGGTCCCCGGCGATGGTGATGTCGCCGAGGGAGAGCCCGGCAGCGCCCGCGGGGTAGCCCATGGGAGGCGGACCGGGGGTCCCCATGGGGGGCGTCATGGGGCCGGCCGGGGCGGGGATGCCCGCGCCGGCGATGGTCGGCTGGTAGGCGGGGGGCTGCGGGTAGCCGTAGCCCGGCTGGGCCGGTCCCGGGGGCGGGTATCCGTAGCCGGGCTGCGGCGGGTAGCCGTAATTCGGCTGTCCCGGAGTGGTGTTGTAGTCCCCCTGGCCACCCGGGCCGGGACCGCTCGTGTACGGGTTGGGCTGCTGCTCGCTCATGCGGCCGATAATTCCACAGTCGCGCGGGGGCCCGTAGGGCGGTTGCCGGTCCCGCGTCGATCGAAGAGGCGGTTCGCACCAGGCAAGTTGATCCGCGGGACCTACGGCGAAGGCCCCGCCCCCTCGCGGAAAGATCCGGAGGAGGCGGGGCCTCGGTGCCCGCCGGCCTCGGCTGAGACCGGCGGACGGAGTCCGCCGCAGCGCCACGAAGCGCGGGAGGCCCGCCAGGGCCGAGCGCTGCGAGCGGCGCCTTAGAAGATCAGAAGCGGCGCGTGATCAGCGCACGCTTCACTTCCTGGATCGCCTTCGTGACCTCGATGCCGCGGGGGCACGCGTCGGTGCAGTTGAAGGTCGTGCGGCAACGCCACACGCCGTCCTTGTCGTTCAGGATCTCCAGCCGCTGCTCGCCCGCCTCGTCACGCGAGTCGAAGATGAAGCGGTGCGCGTTGACGATCGCCGCCGGGCCGAAGTACTGGCCGTCGTTCCAGAACACCGGGCACGAGGACGTGCAGGCGGCGCACAGGATGCACTTGGTGGTGTCGTCGAAGCGCTCGCGGTCCTCGGCGGACTGCAGGCGCTCGCGCGTCGGCTCGTTGCCCTTGGTGACCAGGAACGGCATGACGTCCCGGTACGCCTGGAAGAAGGGCTCCATGTCGACGACGAGGTCCTTCATCACCGTCAGGCCCTTGATGGCCTCGACCGTGATCGGCTTCTCCGGGTTGATGTCCTTGATCAGCGTCTTGCAGGCGAGCCTGTTCTTGCCGTTGATCCGCATCGCGTCGGAGCCGCAGATGCCGTGCGCGCACGAGCGACGGAAGGTCAGCGTGCCGTCGAGGTCCCACTTGATCTTGTGGAGACCGTCGAGCACGCGCTCCTTCGGGTCGATCTCGATCTGGAAGTCCTGCCAGACCGACTCGTCCGAGATCTCCGGGTTGAACCGGCGGATCCGGAACGTGACCGTGATGAACGGCGAGGCGGCGGCCGCCGCCTCCATCTGGTCCGTCTTGCTCAGGGTCGGGGTGCCCATCAGTACTTACGCTCCATCGGCTGGTAGCGGGTGACGACGACGGGCTTGTAGTCCAGCCGGACGGAGTCCTTGCCGTCGTCGCCGACCTCGCGGTACGCCATGGTGTGGCGCATGAAGTTGACGTCGTCGCGGTTCGGGTAGTCCTCGCGGTAGTGGCCGCCGCGGGACTCCTTGCGCGCCAGCGCGGACACGGCCATGACCTCGGCCAGGTCGAGCAGGTTGCCCAGCTCGATGGCTTCCAGCAGGTCCGTGTTGAAGCGCTTGCCCTTGTCCTGGACGGACACGTTCAGGTAGCGCTCGCGCAGCTCCGCGATCTTCTCGACCGCGGTCTTGATCGTCTGCTCGGTGCGGAACACCATCACGCAGGCGTCCATCGTCTCCTGGAGCTCCAGGCGCAGCTCCGCGACCCGCTCGTTGCCCGTGGAGTTGCGCAGCCGCTCGACCTGGTCGATGACCTGCTGCGCCGGGTTCTCGGGCAGCTCGACGTAGTCGTGGGCGTGGGCGTACGCGGCGGCCGCGATGCCCGAGCGCTTGCCGAAGACGTTGATGTCCAGCAGCGAGTTCGTGCCCAGGCGGTTCGCGCCGTGCACGGAGACGCAGGCGACCTCGCCGGCCGCGTACAGGCCCGGGACGACGGTGGTGTTGTCCATGAGGACCTCACCCTCGACGTTCGTCGGGATGCCGCCCATGGCGTAGTGCGCGGTGGGCTGGATCGGGATCGGGTCCGTGTACGGCTCGATGCCCAGGTAGGTGCGCGCGAACTCGGTGATGTCCGGGAGCTTCGCGTCGAGCTGCTCCGGCGGCAGGTGCGTCAGGTCCAGGTACACGTGGTCACCGGCGGGACCGCAGCCGCGGCCCTCACGGATCTCGGTGTAGATGGAGCGCGAGACGACGTCACGGGACGCGAGGTCCTTCATGACCGGCGCGTACTTCTCCATGAAGCGCTCGCCGTCCTTGTTGCGGAGGATGCCGCCCTCACCGCGGGCGCCCTCCGTCAGCAGGATGCCCATGCGCCAGATGCCCGTCGGGTGGAACTGGAAGAACTCCATGTCCTCCAGCGGCAGGCCGCGGCGGTAGCAGGCCGCCTGGCCGTCACCCGTGAGGGTGTGCGCGTTGGAGGTCACCTTGAAGAACTTGCCGGTGCCGCCGGAGGCGTAGATGACGGACTTCGCCTGGAACACGTGGATCTCGCCGGTGGCGAGCTCGTACGCGACCACGCCGGCCGACTTCTTGACGCCGTCCTCCTCGACCAGGAGCTGGTCCAGGACGTAGAACTCGTTGAAGAACTCCACGCCCTCCTTGACGCAGTTCTGGTAGAGCGTCTGGAGGATCATGTGGCCGGTGCGGTCCGCGGCGTAGCAGGACCGGCGGACCGGCGCCTCGCCGTGGTTGCGGGAGTGCCCGCCGAAGCGGCGCTGGTCGATGGTGCCGTCCGGGGTGCGGTTGAACGGCAGGCCCATCTTCTCGAGGTCGAGGACCGCGTCGATGGCCTCCTTCGCCAGGATCTCGGCGGCGTCCTGGTCGACCAGGTAGTCACCGCCCTTGACCGTGTCGAAGGTGTGCCACTCCCAGTTGTCGTCCTCCACGTTGGCGAGCGCGGCGGCCATGCCGCCCTGCGCGGCGCCCGTGTGGGAGCGGGTGGGGTAGAGCTTGGTCAGCACGGCGGTGCGGCTGCGCTTCGTCGACTCGATGGCGGCGCGCATGCCTGCGCCGCCCGCCCCGACGATGACGGTGTCGTACTTGTGGATCTTCATTGGTTTCGCCTCAGCCCCGTTGCCTAGCGGATGTTCGGGTCGAAGGTGAAGATCACCAGCGTGCCCAGAAGAATGGTGAACACCGTGGCGGTGTAGAGCAGGCCCTTGAGCCACAGACGCGTGTTGGCGCGCTCCGCGTAGTCGTTGATGACGGTACGCAGACCGTTCGCGCCGTGCAGCATCGCGAGCCACAGCATCAGCAGGTCCCAGCCCTGCCAGAACGGGGAGGCCCAACGGCCGGCCACGAAGGCGAAGCCGATCTTGGACACCCCGCCGTCCAGCACGAGCTGGATCAGCAGGTGGCCGAGGACCAGGACGACGAGCACGATGCCCGAGAGGCGCATGAAGAGCCACGCGACCATCTCGAAGTTGCCGCGGGTCGAGCGCGGCGTCTTGCCGGTGCGCTTGCGCGGGGCCTCGATGTACGGCGCCGGGTTGTCGACGTCGTAGAGGGACACGCCCTCCACGTCACCGATGCCCTTTTCGATAGAAGTGTCAGAAGACATGCGTGTCACTTCCCGAACAGTTCGAGGTACGCGTGCCCGAGGACGGGGTACAGGGCCCCGACCATCAGCACGACCCAGATGCCCACCACGGTCCAGAGCATCTGCTTCTGGTAGCGGGGACCCTTGGACCAGAAGTCCACGGCGATGACACGGAGACCGTTGAGCGCGTGGAACAGGATTGCGGCGACGAGGCCGTACTCCAGCAGCGCGACGATCGGAGTCTTGTAGGTAGCCACGACATCGTCGTACGCCTCAGGGGAGACGCGGACGAGAGCGGTGTCGAGGACGTGTACGAACAGGAAGAAGAAAATGAGGACGCCGGTGACTCGATGAGCCACCCAGGACCACATTCCTTCCCGGCCGCGGTACAACGTTCCAGCCGGCACGGAAAACCCTCCGGAAGCGGGGCGGGGGCCAGCCGGCTTCTTTGTCGGTCGGGCCCGGCCGGGTACGGTCCTCCGGCCCCGGACATCGTAGCGACGCTTTGTCGGTTCCCTCGCGCGGGGGCCATCGGTGTGATCAAACAGGCACGGACGGACTATCCCACAGGGGCGAATAGCCCGAATTCGGCAGCAGATAGCCCATCGGCCGAGGTCAGCCAGTGTGTCAGGTCGGCGAGTCGGACCTGCGCGACGCGACGGAGCTCGTCCGCGGAGATCGCGCGCTCTTCGTCCACCTCCAGCTCCATCCGCCGCCGGATCGCGGCCAGCAGCTGGTCCGCCTGCTCCTCCGGGGTGGTCCCGTCGAGGCAGATCACGAAGGCGTGGCCGAAGGTCCGCTCGTACTCCCCGTGCGCCGCGTCGAGCGCGAGGACCGCGGCGTACGCGGCCCCGTGCTCCAGCTCCGGCGGGAACTCGCAGGCCAGTGCCTCCGAGAGGTCCGGCTGGGAGAGGTCGTACGAGGCCTCGTCCGCGGCGGCGAGTAGCGCGCCGAAGTCGGGGTAAGGGCGGTGGGCGGCCACCCGGTGGGCCCAGCGCCGGCTGCCGCAGCAGTGCAGCAGGGCGGAGTGGGCGGCCTCGGGGGACAGGGCGTTGAACCGCGCGAGCCCCGGGTCGTGAAAAGGGTCGGCGACGTCAAAAGGGCCTGTGTCGCCCAAAGGGTCGGCGTCGTGGAGGGAGGGGGAGCCGTGGGAAGGGGCGGAGCCTCCGCGGGCCTGTGCCGGAAGGTGGCTGGACAGCGGGGGGCTCCTCGTGGCGTGGCGCGGGTGTCCCGCCACGCTATCGACGCGGAGCCGGGTGTGTCGTACCCATTCCGGGTTTTCACTCGGAAGTGAGCCGAAAGGATGACGGGAGCGCCTGTCGGACCAGGTGCGGGGCCGCTCGGGGGCCCCGCGGGGGACCGGGGCATGATGGCCGTGAGGACGGCGGAGAAGGGGAGGGCGACCGGGGCCGCCACCCCCCACAGGAGAGGCCCCGGCCGCCATCCGTCGCGGACTCGTGCGACAAGCCCGCACCCCTGTCAGCGTCTTCGGTGCGTTTTGTGTCACACCTCGCTCCGCGCAGGGATGGTTGCGCGTTGTACAACTCGTGGACGAAGGTGCTTGAAAGCCGTAACGTGCTGATTTGCGCCACACAAACGGGACTGTGAACGGGTTGGGGATTTTGCTGGGGGACGACGCGGAGCTGACCACCGCGGTGCTCGCGGCACAAGACGGCGACGAGCTCGCGTTCCGTTCTGTGTACCGCGCCGTGCACCCGCGCCTGCTCGGATACGTCCGCACGCTCGTCGGGGACGGCGACGCCGAAGACGTCACATCCGAGGCATGGCTGCAGATCGCCCGCGACCTCGACTCCTTCACCGGCGACGCCGACCGCTTCCGCGGCTGGGCCGCCCGCATCGCCCGCAACCGGGCCCTCGACCACATCCGGATGCGCGGGCGCCGGCCCGCCGTCGGCGGGGACGAGACCGAGCTGACGGGCCACGCCGCCGACTCCGACACCGCCGGCGAGGCCATGGAGTCCCTCTCCACCTGCCGCACGATGGAACTCATAGCCCAGCTCCCGCAGGACCAGGCCGAGGCCGTCGTCCTGCGGGTGGTCGTCGGGCTGGACGCCAAGAGCGCGGCCGAGACCCTGGGCAAGCGCCCCGGCGCGGTGCGCACCGCCGCGCACCGGGGTCTGAAGAAGCTGGCCGAGCTGCTCGACGAGGCCGTCGACGGGGCCTTCGACCCCGAGGCCGACCCCGATTCCGGCATCGGAACCGGCATCGGCTCGGCCGTCGGCGCCGGCGCCGGGCGGGGTCACCGCCTCGGCGATAATGACGGGAGTCGCGCACGGGGCGCCGGGGGCGGACGGGACCTCGACGCCGTACCGGCGCAGCGGGCCCGCGCCGCGGGCCTCGTAGAACAAACCGGTGTGACGGATTCACGTTGGCGGACGCAGAAGGACATGTGATGGCCGACGAGCGCGACAGGTGGCTGGACAAAGCCGCGGCGGACAGACTGCTGCGCGGAGAACCGGCCGCACCTGGCGCCGAGCACCACGTCCACGCCCGGGCCGAGCGGCTGCGCGCCGCCCTCGACGCACTCGCCGAGCCGCCACCCGTGGCTTCCGGCGGGCTGCCCGGGGAACTGCGAGGAGAGGCCGCCGCGGTGGCCGCGTTCCGCGCGCGCGGCTCCGTGCTCCAGGCGGAACTGCAGACGAGGGCTCCGGACGCCGCGTTGTTCGGCTCCGCGGACACGGTGGTCGAGCTCGGCTCGCCCGCCGGCCCGGCCGGAACGAGATCCCGGCGCGGGCGCCCCGTCCGCTTCGTCCTCGCCGCCGCGGTGGCGAGCGTCGCCGTGGGCGGCCTGGCCGCCGCCGCGGCCACCGGACTGCTGGACCGGGATGTCCGGCACGCCGCCGGCGGCGTCCCGGCCGCCTCGGTGACGGTCGGATCCTCCTCGGCGGCCTCGGCGGACAGCCGCTACGCGGCGCCCCTCGCGCCGTCCCGCACCACCTCGCCGCGCGGCGGCGAGAGCCAGAGCGGCAGCGCGAGTCCGGGGAACACCCCGGGCACGGAGGGGCGTACGACGACGGGACCCGGCGACGCCGCCGGGACGAGCGCCGGCACGGAACCGCCCGCGAGCGCCCCGACCGGAGGCAAGGACGGCCGGGACCGGTCCCGGCAGGGCGGCGTCGACGGCATGACGACGGACCCGCCCGACGGTTCGGACCGGGACAAGGAGGGCCGCTCCGGAGCGGTGGAGCTGTGCAAGGACTACCGGGCGGGGCGGCTCGACGAGGCCCGCCGCGAGAAGCTCGTGCGCCTGGCCAAGGGGCTGTTGCGGGTCCCGCGCTACTGCCAGGTGGTGCTCGACGTGGCCACCGGCGGAGGCTCGAGCGGAGACGCGCCGGGCTCCCCCACGGGCCCGGAATCCCCGTCGCGCTCGCTGGGGCTGGTCCCGGCCGGGTCGGCTCCGCCGAAGGCCCCGGACGCGGGCCAGCGGCGCTGAGAACCGGGTACCGGACACTGGCCTGAAACGGTTCGCGCCCCGCCTGTAACACTTTTCGAACCGGCGGCGCAGTACATAACGAGCCGACTGGTCATCGGCCGCGCATGAGCCGGGGTTCCCCCCGTACCCCTGGGCTCTGCGCAACCGGCGCGGGCGGGATTCGTTCCCCCGATCCCGCCCGCGCCCTCAACTTCAGACCTCCGACGCCGGGCGGGACGTTTCCCCCCGCCCCGCCCACCCGGCGGCCTGCGGGTCACCAGTAGACGACGACCTTGTCGCCGACCTGCACCGCGTCGAACAGCGTCGCCAGCTTGGCCTTGTCCCGGACGTTCACACAGCCGTGCGAGGCGCCCGCGTAGCCGCGGGCGGCGAAGTCCGCCGAGTAGTGCACGGCCTGGCCCCGGCTGAAGAACATCGAGTACGGCATCGGCGTGTGGTAGATCGTCGACGTCCAGTCCTTGGCCTTCCACTCCACCTTGAACTCGCCCTCGCGGGTCGGGGTGTTCTCCGAGCCGAAGCGCACGTCCAGCGTGGAGACGACCTTCCCGTCGATCATCCAGGCGAGGGTGCGGCTCTCCTTGCTGATGCACATCACCCGGCCCGTCATACAGCGGGCATCGGGAGCGTCCGGCTCGTTGACGGTCGGCGGCCGCAGCTCGTCGGCGGTCGGCTTCTTCGTGGCGTTCTGGATCTTCTTCCAGGTGGGCTCGTCGACGCCGCCGGTGGCGGACAGGCCGTTCTTCGACTGGAAGGACTTGACCGCGGCGGTCGTCTTCGAGCCGTAGAAACCGGTCGGAGCGACCGCCATCAGCTTGAGCTGGCGCAGCCGCGCCTGCAGTTCGCGGACCAGCTCGCTGTCGTCGCCGTTCGCCATGACCTGCTTCACGGTCGGCGAGGGCGAGGCGGAGGCGGACGCGGAAGGCGACGGCGACGTGGACGGGGACGCCGACGGCGAGGCGTCGCCCGGCTTTCCGTCCCCGGACGGCGAGGTTTCGGGAGAGGCGACCGCCGTGGGCGATGCGGGAGCGGAAGAACCGGAGCCCGTGGCATCCGTCTTCTGCGGTCCGCAGGAGGTCGCGGCAAACGCGACGGCGGTGGCCAGGCCCAGTGCGCGGATTATTACTTTCTTGCGGTGCATTGCAGTCCCCCGATTTCTACGTGTGTATCTAGGTGATGCCACGTGGGCGTGGTCAGTTGCAGGGAAGGCCGCGCTGTTGCGCCATTGTGACCAGCGGCCGCCGCGCGGCCGCCGCGGGGACGTTTTATCAGCCCCGGGCACCTCGCAGCCACGAAGGAGCGCATCACATGGAGCGGCACACCGAGAGCGGGGTCCCGATCGCGCCCGTCTACCGCCCGGAGGACCTCGCCGGCTGGGACCCCGGGACCGCACTGGGGGAGCCGGGGGAGTACCCGTACACCCGGGGCGTCCACCCGACCATGTACACCGGACGGCCCTGGACCATGCGCCAGTACGCCGGGTTCGGTACCGCCGCCGAGTCCAATGCCCGCTACCGGCAGCTCATCGCGGGCGGCGCCGCCGGACTGTCCGTGGCCTTCGACCTGCCCACCCAGATGGGGCACGACTCCGACGCCCCGCTCGCGCACGGCGAGGTCGGGAAGGTGGGCGTCGCGATCGACTCGGTCGAGGACATGCGGGTGCTGTTCGACGGGATCCCGCTCGACCGGGTCTCCACGTCGATGACGATCAACGCACCGGCCGCGCTGCTGCTCCTGCTCTACCAACTGGTCGCCGAGGAGCAGGGCATCGAGCCCGGCCTGCTGACCGGCACGGTCCAGAACGACGTGCTGAAGGAGTACATCGCACGGGGGACCTACATCTTCCCGCCCGGCCCCTCCCTGAGGTTGACGGCCGACGTCTTCCGCTACTGCCGGGCCGAGCTCCCCAAGTGGAACACCATCTCCATCTCCGGCTACCACATGGCCGAGGCGGGGGCCTCGCCCGCGCAGGAGATCGCCTTCACGCTGGCCGACGCGATCGCGTACGTACGCACCGCGCTGGCCGCCGGGATGGAGGTCGACGCGTTCGCGCCCCGGCTGTCGTTCTTCTTCGTCGCCCGCACCACCCTCCTGGAGGAGGTCGCGAAGTTCCGTGCGGCCCGGCGGATCTGGGCCCGCGTCATGCGCGAGGAGTTCGGGGCCCGGGACCCGAAGTCGCTGATGCTGCGCTTCCACACCCAGACCGCCGGGGTGCAGCTGACGGCGCAGCAGCCGGAGCTCAACCTGGTGCGCGTCGCCGTGCAGGGCCTGGCCGCCGTGCTGGGCGGCACCCAGTCGCTGCACACCAACTCCTTCGACGAGGCGATCGCACTGCCCACCGAGAAGTCGGCCCGCCTCGCGCTGCGGACCCAGCAGGTGCTGGCGTACGAGACGGACGTGCCGCACACCGTCGACCCCTTCGCGGGGTCCTACGCGGTGGAGCGGATGACGGACGAGGTGGAGGCGGCGGCGCTCGACCTGATGGCACGGGTCGAGGCGATGGGCGGTGCGGTGGCCGCGATCGAGGCGGGCTTCCAGAAGGAGGAGATCGAGCGGAACGCGTACCGGATCGCCCGGGAGACCGAGAGCGGCGAGCGCGTGGTGGTCGGGGTCAACCGCTTCGCGCTGGACGAGGAGGAGCCGTACGAGCCGCTGCGCGTGGATCCGGCGATCGAGGACCGGCAGCGGGCGTCCCTCGCCGCCCTGCGGGCGGGGCGCGACGGGGCGGCCGTGGAGGAGGCGCTGGCGGCGCTCCGGGAGGCCGCGGCGGGCACGGAGAACGTGCTCTACCCGATGCGGGAGGCGCTGCGGGCCAGGGCCACGGTGGGGGAGGTGTGCGGGGCGCTGCGGGAGGTGTGGGGGACGCACGTGCCGGCTGATTCGGGCTGGTGACCAGGGCTGATTCCGGTTTGGTCCCGATCCCTGGAATCCAGTGGCGCGACAGGTGTGTCCTCATGGGACACTCCTGCACATGCTGGGTGTCACAGATCTTCCGACCTACGTCGCCGGCCTGGTGCTGATCATTTTGCTGCCGGGGCCGAACTCGCTCTACGTGCTCTCCGTCGCCGCGCGCGGCGGGGTCCGCCAGGGGTACCGGGCCGCCGTCGGCGTGTTCACCGGAGACGCCCTGCTCATGACCCTGGCCGCGGTCGGCGCAGGGGCGCTGCTGCAGACCAGCACGATCGTGTTCGGCGTCGTCAAAGTGCTCGGCGCCGGGTACCTGAGCTGGCTCGCCCTCGGCATGCTGCGGGGCGCGTGGACCATGTGGCGCGCCCGCCGCGAGGGCGCCGGGGCCGGCGAGGGCGCCCCCGAGGTGCCCGTGGCCGCCGCCGAGGTGAAGGCCGGCGACATGGAACGGCCCTACCGGCGGGCGCTGCTGATCAGCCTGTTCAACCCGAAGGCCATCCTCTTCCTGATGTCCTTCTTCGTGCAGTTCGTGGACACGACCTACGCCTACCCGGCGCTGTCGTTCCTGCTGCTCGGCGCCCTGATGCAGATCGGCAGCTTCCTCTACCTGACCACGCTGATCTTCGGCGGGAACCGCCTGGCGTCCGTCTTCCGACGCCGCAAGCGGCTCGCCGCCGGGGCCAGCTCGGCGGCGGGCGTGCTGTTCCTGGGCTTCGCGGCGAAGCTCGCCGTGAGCTGACCCGACCCGTTTCGACCGTTTCGCCGTACAACCATCGGGCGGTGTGGCCGGTCCCTTGATTGATCAAAGAATCGATCTCGGGGGATCAATGAAGAAGCACATCCGCGCAGTGCTCTGTGCGGTGACGGCTGCGGCAGCCGTGCTGACCGTGCCCGCGGCCGCCCGGGCCGTCGACCCTTTCGCGCAGGGGTCCGGCGCGCGCACGGAGACCACGGCGCGCACGGTGACCACGGCGCAGACGGCGCCCACGGCGTCCACGGCGTCCACGGCGAACGGGAAGGCGTTCCTCTCCTTCGACCACGTGAAGGCCGCGAACGTGGTCTCCCTCGCGTACCCGGACACGGTGGTCTCCGGCTACATCACGGTCCACGACCCCCGCACCGGCTCGACCAAGCCGTTCACGGGAGCGTTCACGGCCAGGACCGGCTCCGTCAGCACGCAGCTCACCACCGATGCGCGGGGGCGCTTCGAGTCCGGGGTCACGGTCTCCGGTGCCGAGAACGGCAACGGAGAGGACTCCTACAAGACGTCCCTCCACCTGGCGGCCGAGTCGGACGGGGTCAGGGGCGAGACGTCCGTACCGGTGCCCGTGGGGGCCGTGACCGCGCGCATCGCGCTGGACTCCCCGACCCTGACCGGCCCCTACGGGACGGACGCCCGGGTCAGCGGAACCGTCACCTGGGAGGCGGCCGACGGAACGTGGAAGCCGGTACCCGCGGGAGCCGCCATCAGCGCGGGCGGCGCGTCCGCCCGCACGGACGACGCCGGCCGGTTCACCGTGGTCCAGCCGTTCCGCGGGGACACCACGTGGAAGACGCAGGACAACACGCCCTGGCTGAGCACCACCAACATGAACGTCACCGTGGACACCACGGCCGGCACCGCCTTCGCCGACTTCACGGCCGAGGCGGACGCGGACAAGAACGTGCAGGTCAAGGCCCGGTTCGACCGCGGTGAGATCCCTGCCGGCGTCAGCTCGCTGACGGTGGACGTGCAGTACTCGCCCGACGGCGCGACCGGCTGGACCACCCGCCAGAGCGTGGACGTCGCCACCGTGCCCGGGAACAACGCCCCGGCCCGGGTGGAGACGACGCTGCACTATCCGGGTCCGGGCTTCGTACGAATGCAGTACGCGGGCACCCCGGCCGTCCACGGCTCCTCGACGCCCGCCGTCCGGGCCGTGCGGACCCCGACGGCCGTTCCGGTCTTCAACGCCGCGCCCGAGCCGGTCGAGGAGGGCGGGCCGATCGCGGTCGCCGGGAAGCTGACCCGCCGGGACCGGGCCTGGGAGCCCTTCGCCGGCCAGACCGTCCACTACTACTTCCGGCCGGCCGGCGAAACGGCCTGGACGCTCATGGGCTCTTCGCAGACCGACGCCGACGGGGCCTTCGCCCGGGAGTTCACGGCCGAGCGGACCGGCTTCTGGACGGCCCGGTACGCACCCGCCGACGCGACCCACTTCCAGGCGGCGAGCCGCGTGGCCGAGGTCGTGGTCACCCCGTAGCGCGCACCGCCGGGGCGGTTCGGTGCGGCGCTAGCCGACCGCCCGGCGCAGCAGCCGGGCCAGCCGGCGTGCGGTGCGGCTGCGGGGCAGGAAGGACAACTGCGCCGGGATGCCGCCCGGCAGGCCCAGGGTGGTCAGCCGGCGGCGGGTGAAGTAGCGCCAGGTGTCCGGGGTCAGGTTCGCGGTCAGCCAGCGCTCGGCCTCCGTGCGGTGCTCCGTCAGGATCCTGGGCTGCATGGTGAAGCCCACCGCCGTGAGCAGGCCCGTCAGTTCGGCCGCGACCCGTTCGGGTCCCGGCGGGGTCCAGGAGCGTACGGCCGCGGGGTCCGCGAGGTCGGGCAGCAGGGCGTCGGCCAGCACGAGCGGGATCCGGTTGCTGTTCGGGTACGGGGACAGGCGCGCGAGGACGGCCCCCGTGCCGGTCCGGGCCACCGGGAGCCCGTACAGGGTGGCGGCGGTCAGCAGTCCCGTGGAGAAGCAGCCGACGACCAGGGCCGGGCGCAGCCGCTCGTAGAGGGTCTCGGCGAGCACCGGGGTGCTCAGCACGGTGAGCCGGACGCCGAGCCGCTCGGCCTCCTCCTCCGCCCGGCGGGAGTAGGCGGCGGGGGCGCTGGGGTGGGGTTTGAAGACCAGCTCGCGGTGTCCCAGCGCGTGCGCGCCCCGGACCATCTCCACGTGCAGTTCCTCCTCCTCGGCGGCCGGCACCAGGTCGAGGGCGGAGAGGTACTGGCCCAGGAGCAGCGCGGGGGCCTCGGAGACGGCGGGGGCCTCGGAGGCGGAGGTACCCGCCACCGCCGGCGTCTCCACCGCCGCGTCGAGCTCGCCGATGACCTTGAGGAAGGCGGCGGCCGGGATCGCCTCGGCCCGTACGCCGAACTCGGTCAGCAGCAGCGGCTCCAGGCCCGGTACGAGGTCCAGGTGCAGCACCCGCCGTACGCGCATACCGAGCGCGGGGTCGAGACGGAAGCGGGTGGGGCCGTAGCTCATCAGCCCGTCGGCGTAGACCTCTATGGCGGCCCCGGGGAAGAGCCGGCACAGGCTCTGGGCGGGCGGCACCTGGAGCGATTCCACGATCAGCTCGACGCGGTCGGTGCCCAGGCCCCAGGAGGAGCGCAACTGGCGTTCCCACAGCGGGACGTCCTCGGCGCGCGGGCTCCAGGTGCTCGGGTGTTGCGGGGCGATGACGGCGTTCCAGTCGAGGACCGCGTCGAAGCGGCTGCTCAGGGCGGCGAAGCCGGGTGCCGCGGTCAGGCCGGGGGTGATCTCGGCGGTGACGGAGTGGTTGCTGGTCAGCAGGATCCGGCGACCGGCGGGCGGGAAGAGCTCCGCGTCGAGGGCGGCTGCGAGGGTGGCCGTGCCGTAGAGGGTGGAGGCCAGGAAGATCTGGGTGACGTTCACGCCGTCACCCCGGCGGACGCGGCGGGAGCCGCGGGCGTCGCGGGGGCGGATCCGGCCGTCGAGCGCCGACGGAGCCGGCGGAGCAGCGCCGCGCGGTCGGCGTCCATCGCGTCCAGGGTCTGGTCCAGGACCTGCTGCGGCATTCTGCCGAGTGCGGCCGCGCTCATCGAGCGGAGTTTTCTGGCCACGGGGGGTTCGAACCTTTCGATGGACCCGACATGGTGCGCGATAATTGCACAATACGTTCGGACGGCCTTCGGGAGGAGGAGATCGGATTCCCGGTCGGCGGCCGTTTCCGACAGAACTTGATCGAATGCTCGAATGAAATCGAGCTGACGCTCGTCGCCGATTTGTGTCAGTGAGGTGGAAACCCCGCGACGGTAGAAGATTCCGGGCAGACCGACCGGGGCGAAGGACTCCGCCTCCCGGTGCAGCCGCCAGATCCACGGCCGGTCCTCCGCCGTCCGCAGACCGTCCGTGAAGTGCAGCAGTCCGCGGTCCAGCAGCCGCCGGTGGTACATCCCCGCCCAGGCGTACGGATAGTCCACCGAGGTCGCGCGGGCGACGGGCAGGATCGCGCTGCGCGGATCGGCCACCACCGACTCCGGCCCGTAGGGGACGCGCTGGACACTGCGCGTCCTACCCGTGCACTGGACATGGTCGGTGCGGACGAAATCGCAGTTCAGGGCCTCGATGGCGGCCAGGGTGCGGGCCAGGTGGCCCGGCGCCAGCCAGTCGTCCCCGTCCAGGAAGGCGATGTACTCCCCGCGGGCCGCGTCCAGACCGGTGTTGCGCGCCGTCGCCAGGCCGCCGTTGCGCTCGTGTCTGAGGTGCACGGCGCCGGGCAGCTCGCGGGCCGCCCGTTCCAGGAGCGCGGGCGTCCCGTCCGTCGAGCGGTCGTCGACGAGCAGGAACTCGAAATCGTCCCGCGCGTTGACTTCGAGGCTTTTCAGGGCATCCGGCGCATACGTCTGCACGTTGAAGAACGGCACGACAACAGAGAGCTTGAGCACTCGCGAGACATTAGAGCGCCGTTCGTCATTGACTGTGGCCCGGGTGCGGATTCCATGTGAACGACGCACGGCGGGAGCGTTAACCCGCACGCTTTCGCATTGAATCGACGGGTTGTTAACCCGCTGTTGTGCGTTCGTTGGGCCGATCACCGAAAAGCCGGAATAACTTCTGCCGGGTGCCAGCAAGCAACCGCGCGGCCCATCGGGCCGCCCTCCGTGTGGCCGTACTCGCCGATTCCGACACTCGATGGAAATGGGGAGCGCTCACCGCGCGCCGCCTTTCCCCGGAGCCGGACTCCGTCCACCTGACCGGATACCTGCTCCGCGGCCGGGCCACGCCCACCGCACGCCAGCTCGGCGAGGTAGGGGCCCGGGCGGACCGGCTCACCGAAGTCACCTGCGCGGGGTTCCTCGCCGAACTGTCGGCGCCGGAGCGTGAGCCGTACGACGTGATCGTCCTCGCCCTCGTCGGCGGCGCCGTCCAGGCGGTCCTGCACGGGGCCCGCGCCCTGTGGCCGGAGCCGGCCGCACGGCCGGCGTTCGTCACCGGGTACGTCGGAGTCGTCTACGAGAAGCTCGCCGACGGCCTGCTGCTGCGCCACGGGGCCGACCTGGTCCTCGCCAACTCCCGCCACGACGCCGGGCGGTTCCGCGCGGTCTACGAGGGAGTCGGCGCCGACGCCGGGGCCGTCGTGGAAACCGCCCTCCCCTTCCTCGCACAGGCCGACGCGCATGCGTACGAGCCGGTGGGAAGCACCGCCCACCGGGTGGTCTTCGCGGTCCAGCCGTCCGTGCCGGACGCCCGTGCGGACCGCGCGTACCTGCTGCGCCGCGCCGCGGAACACGCCCGGCTGCACCCCGGGCGCGAGGTGCTGATCAAACTGCGCAGCCGCCCGGGGGAGCACACCACGCACCTGGAGGAGCTCCCGTACCAGCGCCTCGCGGAGCAGCTCCCCGGCGGCCTCCCCTCCAACTGCCGTCTGGTGTACGGGAACATGGGCGAGGTCCTGGACAGCACGGACCTGCTGGTCACCGTCTCCTCCACGGCGGCCCTGGAATCCCTCCACCGGGGCATCCCGACGGCCGTCCTGACCGACCTCGGCGTCCGCGAGACCCTCGGCAACCACCACTTCCTGGGCTCCGGCTGCCTGGTCTCCTGGACCCAGCTCGACGCGGGACTGCTCCCCGAGGCCGATCCGGAGTGGCTCGCGGCCCAGGGCGTGGGCGGTCGTGCAACCGGACTGCCCGGACCGGCCGCGGCCTCCGCCGACCCCTACGCCGCCGCGCAGGCGCATCTCACGAAGCTGCTGGGCGGGGGCCCGCTCCCGCCCGTGGCGCCCTACTACACCCAGGACACCGCGCCGGGATACCTGCCGGGGATCCTGGCCAGGCACCATCTCGGCTCCGACGGGCACCCGTTGCCCGGCGCGGCCCGGACCGGCGCCGAAGGGTCCCGGCTGCGCCGCCGGCTCCGCGCCCACCTGCGCGAAGCCGCCCGGGGCGCCTACCGCCACGGCGTCCAGCGCGTCGCGCCGGTGATCCGCCGCCTGGGGGAGCTGTGAGCCCCCGCCCGGCCGGAGCGCGTACGGCCGCCACCACCACTGCCACCGTCCCGGCTCCCGCGGGGTCCCTCCGCGAGGCCCGCGCCGTGCCCAGGGTGCTCGCCGTGATCCCCGCGCGCGGGGGGTCCAAGGGAGTGCCCGGGAAGAACCTGGCCGACGTCGGCGGGATGCCGCTCGTGGTCCGGGCCGTCCGGGCCTGCCTGGGGGCCGCGACCGTCACCGACGTCCTGGTGTCCACCGACTCCGAGGCCATCGGTGACGCCGCCCGCGGGGCCGGCGCCGTGGTGCTGCGGCGGCCCGCCGGGATCTCCGGGGACACCGCCACCAGCGAGGCCGCCCTGCTGCACGCGCTCGACGCCTTCGAGGAGCTGCACTCCGTCACCGTCGACGTGGTCCTCCTCGTCCAGTGCACCAGCCCCTTCGTCACCGCCTCCGACGTGGAGTCCGTCGCCGCCGCCGTCGCGTCCGGCGCCGCCGACTCCGCGCTCACCGCAGCTCCCTTCCACGGCTTCCTCTGGCGGGAGGCACCCGACGGCTCCGGGACCGGGGTCAACCACGACACCTCGTACCGCCCCCGCCGCCAGGACCGCCCCCAGGACCTCCTGGAGACCGGCGCCGCCTACGCCATGGACGCCGCCGGCTTCCGGACCGCCCGCCACCGGTTCTTCGGGCGGACCGTCCCCGTCGCCACCGACCCGGCACGGGTGCTGGAGATCGACGACCCCCACGACCTGGCCCGCGCCCGCGCCCTCGTCCCCGTACTCGCACCCCTGGCCGCACCGGCCCCCACGCCCCTCCCGACCGCGGTCACCACTTCGGTCACCGCAGCGGTCACCACCTCAGTCCACACCCCGGCCCACACCCCTGTGCTCGCACCTCCTCGTACACCCCACGCTCCGAAGGACAGCCCTGCCATGACGGTCACCCCCGCCCCCCGCCTCCGTACCTTCGGCTCCCGCACCGCCGGACCGGGCCACCCCGTCTACGTCGTGGGCGAGATCGGCATCAACCACAACGGCGACCTCGGCAACGCCCTCGCCCTCATCGACGCCGCCGCCGAAGCCGGCTGCGACGCCGTGAAGTTCCAGAAGCGCACCCCCGAGATCTGCACCCCCCGCGACCAGTGGGACATCGAGCGCGACACCCCCTGGGGCCGGATGACCTACATCGACTACCGCCACCGCGTGGAGTTCGGCGAGAGCGAGTACCGCGCCATCGACGAGCACTGCGCCAAGCGCGGCATCGACTGGTTCGCCTCCCCGTGGGACACCGAGGCCGTCGCCTTCCTGGAGAAGTTCGACGTCCCCGCCCACAAGGTCGCCTCCGCCTCGCTGACCGACGACGAGCTGCTGCGCGCGCTGCGCGCCACCGGCCGCACCGTCGTCCTCTCCACCGGCATGTCCACCCCGAAGCAGATCCGGCACGCGGTGGAGGTGCTCGGCAGCGACAACATCCTTCTCTGCCACGCCACTTCGACGTACCCGGCCAAGGCCGAGGAGCTCAACCTGCGGGTCATCAACACCCTGCGGGAGGAGTACCCGAACGTCCCGATCGGCTACTCCGGCCACGAGACGGGCCTGCAGACCACCCTGGCCGCCGTGGCCCTCGGCGCCGCCTTCGTGGAACGCCACATCACCCTCGACCGCGCCATGTGGGGCTCCGACCAGGCCGCCTCCGTCGAGCCGGGCGGCCTCACCCGCCTGGTCCGCGACATCCGCACCATCGAGACCGCGCTGGGCGACGGCGTCAAGCGGGTCTACGCCTCCGAGCTCGGCCCGATGAAGAAGCTCCGCCGCGTCCAGGGGGAGCTCGCCGCGGTGTGATCCGCGCCGCGGGCCCGCGCGGACCGTGCGCCGTTCCCTTTCGCTCTCCGACGAGGAGTACGTGGTGACCCCCTCAGCCCCCGACACCGACCGCACCCTGGCTTTCGTGGAGAGCCCGGTCCAGCTCCTCAACGTCCTGGAATGGGCGCACGCCCAAGGTGCGGGCCGGCGCCTCGGAGTCGTCCCGCGCCAGCCGGCCCGCGGCGGCGGGACCGATCCCGGTCCGGCCGGGGCGGCCCTGCCGGCTGCCGCGCCGGGCCTGCGGATCGTGGTGCTCCCGCCCACCGACCCCATGTCCCGGGGACAGCTCCGCCGGATGGCGGGTCTGGCCCGGGACGAGGGGCACGAGGTGCGCTGGCAGGAGGCCCGCGGCGGGCGGTTCGCCCCGCTCAAGGCCTTCGCCGCGCTCGCGCGGGAGGTGCGGGCGGCCGAACGGGTGGTGATAGGGGATCCGTTCTCCCGCTACGTGCAGCTCCTGCTCACGCTCGTCCGGGCCGAGGAGCTCGTCGTGGTCGACGACGGCACCGCGACCATGGAGTTCGTCGCCCAGACGGCCCGCGGCGAGCGCCTCGTGCGCTGGCACCGGGTCGGTGGCGGCGGCCTCCCGGGCCGGCTGCGCGAGCTGGCGTACGCGCCGGTCTCGGCGACGGCCCGGCGGCGGTTCACCCCGGGCCCGGACGGCCGCCGCCGCGTCGAGGTGTTCAGCGCGATGCCGGTCACCGCGCACAGCGGGATGACCGTCCGGCTCAACGACTTCGCGTGGACCCGGGCCCGGTTCGGCCCGCCCCGGCTGACCAAGGGCACCGACCTGGTCGGGACCTCGCTGGTGGAGACCGGCGTGGTCGACCCGGACCGCTATCTGGAGGCGGTGCGCGCCCTGACCCTGGAACACGGCGCGACCCGCTACTTCGCCCACCGCCGGGAATCCCCGGAGAAGCTGCGGGCCCTGAGCGAGGCGACGGGGCTGGAGATCGTACGTCCGGACCTGCCGCTGGAGCTGATCGCCCGGCGGGGCCCGGTCGGCCGGACGATCGTCAGCTTTCCTTCCACGGTCGTCCACACCCTGCCCTACGCACTGATCGGCACCGGCGTGACCGTGGCCGTATGCGATGTCGATCCGAGCTGGCTCACCCCGTCGGCGTCGGAGCGGGCCCGTGGTTTCCTCGCCGGAGTCACCGACACCGCCCGTGATGTGCACAGACTTCCTGCTCAGACGGCTCCGGCGGCCGGATGAGTGCATGAGCGAGCGCGCGAGTTTACCCGCGCCTGCATCCGGTCATGCGTCCAGAGGCCGGGTTTCTTTCCCCTAACGGCATGAACTTTTGGTGATCTCCAGCCAGTTGACCCATGGGTGGGCCTACCCTTGAACGGGTGAACCAGTTGATGTCCCGCGAGTCCCAGACCGCCCAGCCCGCCGCGCCCGACCGGCCCGAGCTGCCCGGCAAGCTTCCGGACCACCTGCGTGCCGAACTGATCGCCTTCCGTCGGGACTTGCACATGCATCCCGAGCTAGGACACCAGGAGTTCCGCACCACGGCGGCGATCAAGGCCCGGCTGGAGAAGGCGGGCCTGCGCCCGCGGGTGCTGAAGTCGGGCACCGGGCTCATCTGTGACGTCGGCACCTGGGACGGCGTACGTCCCATGCTGGCCCTGCGCGCGGACATCGACGCCCTGCCCATCCCGGATGCCAAGACGCACGTCTCGTACCGCTCCACCGTCCCGGACCGCGCCCACGCCTGCGGCCACGACGTGCACACCACCGTGGTGCTCGGCGCCGGCCTCGTCCTCGCCGAGCTCGACCGCCGCGGCGAGCTGCCCCGGCCGGTGCGGCTGCTCTTCCAGCCCGCCGAGGAGGTGCTGCCCGGCGGCGCCACCGAGGCCATCGACTCCGGGGTGCTGGACGGCGTGGGCAAGATCATCGCCCTGCACTGCGACCCCCGGGTCGACGCCGGCCGCATCGGCCTGCGCGCCGGGCCCATCACCTCGGCCTGCGACCGGCTGGAGGTCACCCTCGACGGCCCCGGCGGGCACACCGCCCGTCCGCACCTGACCACCGACCTGGTCACGGCGGCCGCCCGGCTCGCCCTCGACCTGCCGGCCCTGCTGACCAAGCGGATGGACGCCCGCTCGGGCATGTCGGTCACCTGGGGCCGGATCGAGGCCGGGCACGCCTGCAACGTCATCCCGATGCACGCGGAACTGTCCGGAACCGTTCGGTGCCTGGACCTGGCTTCCTGGCACGAGGCCCCCGACCAGATCCACGCGATCATCGACGAGATCGCCTCGATGCACCGGGCCAAGTCGGAGATCACCTACGTGCGCGGGGTGCCTCCGGTCGTCAACGATCCGGTGGTCACCGAACTGCTGCGCGAGGCGATGAGCGCCCGGCGCGGGGTCGACTCGGTCGAGGACACCGAGCAGAGCCTGGGCGGAGAGGACTTCTCCTGGTACCTGGAGCACGTCCCCGGAGCCATGGCGCGCCTGGGCGTCCGTACGCCGGGGGACACGGCGAAGCGGGATCTGCACCGGGGTGATTTCGACGTCGACGAGGCCGCGATCGGGGTCGGCGTGGAGTTCTTCACGGCCGCGGTCCTGCTCGACGGCGCGTCCCTGGAAGGGCGACGCGCCAGGCTCGCAGGCTCGGCCGGGTAGAAGTTCTTACAACATCGGCGGTTGAACCGGCGGACGCGTCCAGCCCTTGGTACACATGGGTTGGATGCGTCGGCAGTTACTGATCGGTCACTGTCTGGTTCACGACGATCCGATAACGACTCATGAACGGGCCTTTAACTGACATCTACGCGCGTTACGATCTCGGCGAAACCAGCGCCGGTCGTGGCGCTTCGGTCAGGTTTTGAAGGAGCCTCCCCTTGCGCCGGATCACCAGGATCGCCACCGTGGGCCTCGCGTCCGCCGCGCTGGCCCTCTCGGCCACCGCCTGCGGTGGTAAGAAGTCCTCGGACTCGTCTTCGTCCGCCTCCTCCTCCGCGGAGAAGTCCGCCGCCATCGCGTACGACATCGGTGGCCGCGGCGACCAGTCGTTCAACGACGCCGCCTACGAGGGTCTGCACAAGGCCGAGACGGACCTCAAGATCAAGGGCGCCCAGGCGGAGCCCACCGACGGCGAGGGCGAGGCCGACAAGGTCCAGCGCCTCACCGAGCTGGCCCGCAAGGGCAACAACCCGGTCATCGGCGTCGGCTTCGCCTACGCGCCGGCCATCAAGAAGGTCGCCGAGAAGTTCCCGGACACCACGTTCGGCATCATCGACGACACCTCGGTGCAGGCGAAGAACATCGCCAACCTCGTCTTCAACGAGGAGCAGGGCTCCTACCTGGCCGGCGTCGCCGCCGCCAAGGCGTCCAAGACCGGCACGGTCGGCTTCATCGGCGGTGTCGAGGTTCCGCTGATCAAGAAGTTCGAGGCCGGCTTCGCGCAGGGCGTCAAGGACACCAACCCGAACGCCAAGGTGCTCGTCCAGTACCTGACGCAGCCGCCGAACTTCGACGGCTTCGCCAAGCCCGACCTGGGCAAGGCCGCGGCCGAGGGCCAGCTCGACAAGGGCGCCGACGTGATCTACTCGGCCGCCGGTCTGGCCGGCTCCGGTGCCATCGAGGCCGCCTCCGCCAAGGGCAAGTGGTCCATCGGCGTCGACTCGGACCAGTACAACCAGGCCGGTCTGGCGAAGTACAAGGACTTCATCCTGACCTCGGTCACCAAGGACGTCTCCGACTCGGTCTACAACCTGATCAAGTCGGTCCAGGACGGCAAGCCGGAGTCCGGTGAGGTCCGCTACGGCCTGGACAAGGACGGCGTCGGCCTGGCCGACTCCAACCCGAAGTACAAGGAGATGACCGACCTCGTCGCCGCGGTCGACAAGGCGAAGGCCGACATCATCGCCAAGAAGATCGAGGTCAAGACCGCGCCGTAAGGCCTGGTCCGACCAGCTGCACACGTGATACCCGGGGTCCGGGAAGCGGTCTCATCGCTCCCGGGCCCCGGCCCGTGTCACGTGGTTTCATGTGATCTTGTGGCCGGTTGGCCGCAAGTTTTCACTTTCGACAGTGCTACGCGCGTAGAAGCATCGTGGACGCGATAGTTTCTCCCCCCGCCCTGTCCCCTCCCTGTCTTCAGCTCCTTCCGCGCCAAGGAGAGTGCGTCATCAACGCGTCCAGCCCGCCCCCCGCCGTAGAACTGCACGGCATCACCAAGCGCTTCCCCGGCGTCGTCGCCAACAAGGACATCGCGATCACCGTCCGCAAGGGCACGGTCCACGCCCTCGTCGGCGAGAACGGCGCCGGCAAGTCGACGCTGATGAAGATCCTCTACGGCATGCAGAAGCCGGACGAGGGCACCATCGCCATCGACGGGGAGCAGGTCTCCTTCAGCAGCCCCGGCGACGCCATCGCCCGCGGCATCGGCATGGTGCACCAGCACTTCATGCTCGCCGACAACCTCACCGTCCTGGAGAACGTGGTCCTCGGCGGCGAGAAGCTCTACGGCATCGGCGCGAAGGCCCGTAAGAAGATCAAGGAGATCTCGGACGCGTACGGCCTCGGCGTGCGCCCCGACGCCCTGGTCGAGGACCTCGGTGTCGCCGACCGTCAGCGCGTGGAGATCCTCAAGGTCCTCTACCGCGGCGCGAAGATCCTCATCCTCGACGAGCCGACCGCCGTGCTCGTGCCGCAGGAGGTCGACGCGCTCTTCGACAACCTGCGCGAGCTCAAGTCCGAGGGCCTGACCGTCATCTTCATCTCGCACAAGCTGGGCGAGGTCCTGAAGGTCGCCGACGACATCACCGTCATCCGGCGCGGCACCACGGTCGGCACCGCCGACCCGCGGACCACCACGACCAAGCAGCTCGCCGAGCTGATGGTCGGCTCCGAGCTGCCCTCCCCGGAGACCCGCGAGTCCACGGTGACCACCACCCCGATGCTCCAGGTCGAGCGGCTGACCGTCGCCGAGGGCGGCGTGCCCGTCGTCACGGAGGACACCGCGCGCACGCCGGGCCTGCCGGACGCCAACCTGCGCGAGAGCGCGGTCGCCGGACGCCTGCTGCTCGACGGGATCAGCTTCACGATCCACAAGGGCGAGATCCTCGGCATCGCGGGCGTCGAGGGCAACGGCCAGACCGAGCTGATCGAGGCCCTCATGGGCATGATGACCCCCGACGCGGGCGTCATCACCCTCGACGGCAAGGACATCACCAAGTCCCCGGTGCGCAAGCGCCGCGAGGGCGGCATCGGCTACATCCCCGAGGACCGGCACCGGCACGGTCTGCTGCTGGAGTCCTCCCTCTGGGAGAACCGCATCCTCGGCCACGTCACCGAAGCCCCCAACTCCAAGCGCGGCATCATCGACCCGAAGGCCGCCCGCAAGGACACCGAGCGGATCGTGCGCGAGTACGACGTCCGCACGCCCGGCATCGAGGTCACGGCGGCCTCGCTCTCCGGCGGCAACCAGCAGAAGCTGATCGTCGGCCGCGAGATGAGCCACAACCCCAAGTTCCTCATCGCCGCCCACCCCACCCGCGGTGTGGACGTCGGCGCGCAGGCGCAGATCTGGGACGCGATCCGCGAGGCCCGCCGCGAAGGCCTGGCGGTCCTGCTGATCTCCGCCGACCTGGACGAGCTCATCGGCCTGTCCGACACCCTGCGCGTCATCTACCGCGGCCGCCTGGTCGCGGACGCCGACCCCGCGACCGTGACCCCCGAAGAACTCGGCACCGCCATGACGGGCGCCGCCTCCGGGCACCTCGAAGCGCCTGTCGAGGCCACCGAGGTCGCGGAAGCCACCGAAGCCACCGACAACCGCTCCGACGCCGGCACGGATGCCCGTACCGACTCCCCGGAGGACGAGGCCCGATGAAGAAACTCGACAAGGACCGGCTGCTCCTCGGCTTCGCCGGGCCCGCGCTCGCGCTGGTCACCGCCTTCCTGCTGACCATGGTCGTCCTGGCGGCGACGGGTGTGGACCCGATCGAACCGCTGCGGCTCATGGTGGAGAACGCGGGCTACGAGGACGTCCAGGTCCTCATCGTCAACCAGGCCGGTACGTACTACCTGGCGGCCCTGGCCGTGGCCATCGGCTTCCGGATGAACCTCTTCAACATCGGCGTCGACGGCCAGTACCGGCTCGCGGCGATGCTGTCGGCGGTCGTCGGCGCCGCGGTCTCGCTGCCCGGCCCGCTGCACATCCTGCTGATCGTGATCGTCGCCATGCTGGTCGGTGCCTTCTGGGCCGGTATCGCGGGCGTCCTGAAGGCCAAGCGCGGAGTCAGCGAGGTCGTCTCCACGATCATGCTGAACGCGATCGCCACCAGCCTGATCGCCTGGCTGATCCTGCCGAAGAACCTCGGCGTCCAGCCCCAGGGCTCGAACGACCTGACCACCGGCGAGATCGCGAAGTCGGGCTGGTTCCCGGCGATCTCCCTCGGTGACGGCCTGGAGATCTACGGCTTCACCTTCCTCGCCTTCGCGCTGGGCATCGTCTACTGGTTCGTGCTGGGCCGCACCCGCTTCGGCTTCGACCTGCGCGCCACCGGCGCCAGCGAGTCCGCCGCGCAGGCCTCCGGTGTGGACGCCAAGAAGATGATCATCACCTCGATGCTCATCTCCGGCGCCGTCGCCGGTCTCGCCGGCATGCCGGTGCTGCTGGGCGAGAGCCACACGTACAGCCTGTCCTTCCCGGTCGGTGTCGGCTTCACCGGCATCACCATCGCGCTGCTCGGCCGCAACCACCCGGTCGGCATCTTCTTCGCCGCGTTCCTGATGGCCTTCATCGACAAGGCCTCGGCCTCGCTCGACACGGCCGGGTACGCGAAGGAGATCGGCACGATCATGAAGGGCCTGATCGTGATCGCGGTCGTCGTCTCCTACGAGCTCGTCCGCCGTTACGGGATCCGACGCCAGCAGCAGAAGGTCGGCGAGGAGCTGGCCGCAGGCCACGCCATCACGACCGAGAAGGAGGTCTCGGCGTGAGCACCAGCACCGTTTCCGCGACCAGCGCCGCGCCCAAGAAGCAGGGCGGACGCACCAAGCTCACCCTCCCGTGGATCATGCTGATCATCGCGGGCGGCCTCGCGCTCGTCTCGCTGGTCCGCGTGATCAGCGGCGCGGACGACCTGACCTCCATCGGCCAGGTCTCCGGAGCGCTCTCCCTCGCCGTGCCGATCGGCCTCGCCGGCCTCGGCGGCCTGTGGGCCGAGCGCGCGGGCGTCGTCAACATCGGCCTCGAAGGCATGATGATCCTCGGCACCTGGTTCGGTGCCTGGGCCGGCTACCAGTGGGGCCCCTGGACCGGCGTCATCGCCGGCCTGATCGGCGGCGCCATCGGCGGCCTGCTGCACGCGATCATCACGGTCACCTTCAACGTGAACCACATCGTCTCCGGTGTGGCCATCAACATCCTGGCGCTGGGCTTCACCCAGTACCTGTCGAACTTCACGTTCGCCGAGGCGCCCGGCGGCTCCTCCAAGCAGTCCCCGCGCGTCGAGCCGATCTACGAGATCACCGTGCCCGGGTTGTCGGACTGGATGGCGACCCTCCAGGGCAAGCACTGGTTCTTCATCTCCGACATCGCGGGCGTCGTCGGCGGCCTGGTCACCGGCCTGTCGCTGCTGACCGTCGTCGCGCTGCTGCTGATCCCCGGCACCTGGTGGGTGCTGTGGCGCACCACCTTCGGCCTGCGGCTGCGCTCCTGCGGCGAGAACCCCGTCGCCGCCGAATCCCTCGGCGTCAACGTCTACAAGTACAAGTACATCGCCGTGATCGTCTCGGGCGCCCTCGCGGGCCTGGGCGGCGCGTTCTTGTCGATCGTGGCCAGCCCGATCTACCAGGAGGGCCAGACCGGCGGCCGCGGCTACATCGGCCTCGCCGCGATGATCTTCGGCAACTGGATGCCGGGCGGCATGGCGCTGGGCGCCGGCCTGTTCGGCTTCACCGACAGCCTCAAGCTGCGCGGCGGCGCCGAGAACGTCCACGCGATGCTGCTGCTCATCGCGATCCTGCTCGTCCTGGTCGTCGCCTGGCAGCTCTACAAGAAGCGCTACGTCCCGGCCGGCGTCTCGGCGGTCTTCGCCGTGCTGCTGTTCCTCTGGTACGCGCTCACGGACCAGGTGCCCAGCCAGTTCGTGGACGCCGCCCCGTACCTGACCACGCTGCTGGTGCTCGCGCTGTCCGCGCAGCGCCTGCGGATGCCGAAGGCGGACGGCATGCCGTACCGCAAGGGCCAGGGCAAGTGACGGCCGCTCCCGACTGGGAGGCCCTGCGCGAGGCCGCCCGGGAGGCCATGTCCCGGGCGTACGCCCCGTACTCGGGCTTCCCGGTCGGCGTCGCGGCGCTGGTCGACGACGGCCGCACCGTCGTCGGCTGCAACGTCGAGAACGCCAGCTACGGGCTCGGCCTGTGCGCCGAATGCGGGCTGGTCTCCTCCCTCCAGGCCACGGGCGGCGGCCGCCTCACGCACTTCACGTGCGTGGACGGCAAGGGCGAGATCCTCGTCCCCTGCGGCCGCTGCCGCCAGCTCCTCTTCGAGTTCGGCGGCGCCGAGCTCCAGGTGGAGACGCCGGAAGGCGTCCTGCCGCTCTCCGCGATGCTGCCGCAGGCCTTCGGGCCGGACCATCTGAGATAGCCGTGCCGACGGCCCTCCGCCCCTGCCGGGCGGGGGGCCGCCGTCCTTTTCCCCTGTGGTACCCCTCTCCTCTCTCTATGCGCGTAGAAGGAAGCACTTCCATGGACGTCATCTCCGTCATCCGCACCAAGCGCGACCGCGGTGAACTGAGCCCCGAGCAGATCGACTGGGTCATCGACGCGTACACGCGCGGCGTGGTCGCCGACGAGCAGATGTCGGCGCTGGCGATGGCCATCCTGCTCAACGGCATGAACCGCACCGAGATCGCCCGCTGGACCGCCGCGATGATCGCCAGCGGCGAGCGGATGAACTTCGACTCCCTCTCCCGCCCGACCGCGGACAAGCACTCCACCGGCGGCGTCGGCGACAAGATCACCCTGCCGCTGGCCCCGCTCGTCGCCGCCTGCGGCGCCGCCGTACCGCAGCTCTCGGGCCGCGGCCTCGGCCACACCGGCGGCACCCTGGACAAGCTGGAATCCATCCCGGGCTGGCGCGCCCTGCTCTCCAACGAGGAGATGCTGCACGTCCTGGACACCACCGGCGCCGTCATCTGCGCGGCCGGCGACGGCCTGGCCCCGGCCGACAAGAAGCTCTACGCGCTGCGCGACGTGACCGGCACCGTCGAGGCCATCCCGCTGATCGCTTCCTCGATCATGTCGAAGAAGATCGCGGAAGGCACCGGCTCCCTCGTCCTGGACGTGAAGGTCGGCAGCGGCGCCTTCATGAAGAACATCGAGGACGCGCGCGAGCTGGCCCGCACCATGGTGGGCCTGGGCACCGACTCGGGCGTCAAGACCGTCGCCCTGCTCACCGACATGTCCACCCCGCTCGGCCTCACCGCAGGCAACGCCCTGGAGATCCGCGAGTCGGTCGAGGTCCTGGCGGGCGGCGGCCCCTCGGACGTGGTCGAGCTGACGCTCGCCCTGGCCCGGGAGATGCTGGACGCCGCGGGCATCAAGGACGCCGACCCGGCGAAGGCCCTGGCCGACGGCTCCGCGATGGACGTGTGGCGCCGGATGATCGCGGCGCAGGGCGGCGACCCGGACGCGGCGCTGCCCGTCGCGCGGGATCAGCACGTGGTCACGGCCCCGTCCTCGGGCGTGCTGACGCGCCTGGACGCGTACGGGGTGGGCGTGGGCGCCTGGCGCCTGGGCGCCGGCCGCGCGCGCAAGGAGGACCCGGTCCAGGCGGGCGCGGGCATCGAGCTGCACGCGAAGCCGGGCGACACGGTCACGGCGGGCCAGCCGCTGATGACCCTGCACACCGACACCCCGGAGAAGTTCGACTACGCCCTGGCGGCGCTGGACGGCTCCTTCGACATCGCCGCGGCGGGCACGGCCTTCTCGGCGACCCCGATCGTGCTGGACCGCATCGCGTAGTCCCGCGCACCTGGCGCCGAGCCCTCTCCCGTCTACACGAGGGGGAGGGCTTCGCCGTTCCCCGGCCGGCGGTGGACGAACCCGTGGGTCTTCGTCGTAGGCGAGCTGCCCAGGAGGCGGGCAGGAGGCGGGCAGGAGGCGGTCATCGGGCCGTTCTCGGAGCCCGCCGATGAGTTCCGGCAGGTGGGGGAGTCACCCACACGTGACCACTCGACGACTCGTACTGCCCGGACCCGCCCCGACCGCCCACGACACCGCGCGGCTCTGCGCCCGGCTGGCTCGGCTCTACGACGACGGGGCGACCGCGGTGGTGTGCGACGCCACCGCGGTGACCGCGCCCCGGCTCGCCGACGTGGAGGCGCTGGCCCGGCTGAGGCTCACGGCCGGCGGCCGGCCCTTGCGGGTCACCGGGGCCGGACCGGCCTTACGCGCCCTACTGCACCTCGTAGGACTCGTCGAGCTGCTCGGGGAGCCCGAAGAGCGGGAACCACCGGGCGGTGTCCAGGAAGGCGTTCAGCCCGGCGATCTTCCCGTCTGACACCTCCAGCACCTGGAGCGCCCACGGAGTCCAGCCCGGCTGTCCGTCCTCCCGCGGCCGGTACTGGCCGAAGGCGGGCATGCCGTTCGCCGTGGTCGGGATCATCCGCGAGCCCTTGCAGCCGATGCCCTGGTTCAGGTGCCAGGCCGCGATGTCCTCGTGGCCCTGGAGCCACAGGTCGAACGGCGGCATCGACAGCACGGCGTCCTCGTGGAGCAGGGCGGTCAGCCGGGAGATGTCGTAGGCCTCGAAGGCGGCGAGGTACTGCTCCAGCAGCTTGACCTGGTCGGTGTCCAGCGGGTCCGCGGACTCGCTCTCCCGGATCCGAGTCGCGGCGAGCGTCGCGCGGGCCCGCTGCAGCGCGCTGTTCACCGACGCGACGGTGGTGTCCAGCAGGGTGGCGACCTCGTCGGCCTTCCAGGCCAGCACCTCGCGCAGGATCAGCACGGCCCGCTGCTTGGCGGGCAGGTGCTGGAGCGCGGCGACGAACGCGAGCCGTACGGACTCCTTCGCCAGCGCCATCTCCGCCGGGTCGGCGGTCTGCGGCAGCACCCGCCCGTCGGGCACCGGCTCCAGCCAGGTCACCTCGGGCCGCTCGCCCAGCACGGCGGACGCCTGGTGCTGCGGAGCGCTCAGGTCCATCGGCCGGGCCCGCTTGTTCCCCGCGTTCAGCAGGTCCAGACAGACGTTGGTGGCGATCCGGTACAGCCACGACCGCAGGGAGGACCGCCCCTCGAACTTCTCGAAGCTCCGCCAGGCACGGATGTACGTGTCCTGCACCGCGTCCTCGGCATCGAAGGGCGAGCCGAGCATGCGGTAGCAGTACCCGGTGAGCTCGACGCGATACCGGTCGAGCGCGGCGTCGAGCTCGGTCCCGTGGGCGGCCGTATCCGTCATGTCCCTTGATCCCCCTGCTAGTTCCCGATACTTCGGAAACTACCGGACCCCTCTGACAACCGCAGCCCGGCACGCGGCCGGTCAGCCGACGGGGCCGTGTTCGGCGCGTGGGAGCGGTGGGCGGTCCGGGAGGGGCCACGACGGTGGCGGGCGGAAGTCGCACCAGGTGCCGTCGAAGGGGTAGGTGGCCGCGTCGATGAGGTGGGTGACGCGGACGCCCTCCGCGCGGATGGCGGCGGCCTCGGCCGGGGTCCAGTACACCGGGTGGCCCGTCTTCGCGGCGAAGGACTCCTCGTCCTTCCACTCCCACGCGCGGTCCGGGGTCACCGTGATGTCGAGTTCCTGGTCGGTCACGTGGACGTCCGCGCCGTCCGGGGAGTGGACGCGGGATTCGAGGTTCACGTACCAGCTGCGGAACTCCTGCTCCCGCGTGAAGCTCCACCACACCGCGTGCCCCGCCCCGGCCGGCTGCAGGATCAGTGCGCCCCCGTGCCGCCACCGGTCGGCCCGCAGCGGGTACGAGCCCTCCGGCGGCAGGTCCCGCAGGTGGGTGCCGGGCGGGATGGTCGCGCGCCAGAGCGGGGTGCCCGGGGCCACCCACAGCAGCAGGCCGTCGTCGCCCGACTCCACCACACGGGCCGGGATGATCATGCTGACCGTGCTGCCGAGTATGAGGTGAATGTTGACTATGGACATGATCGGCGATCATGCCATCCGTCGATTGCGGGCCCCTTGTGCGGCAGCCCTCAGCGCGCCGCCAGCGCCGCGATCCGGGCCGTACGGGCCGCGTGGGACCCGTACAGGGTGATCGTGACGACCCCGGCGACCGCGAGCAGCGCGAGGGTGACCGTGGCTGCCCAGCCCGCCGAGTGGTAGGCCAGGGCGCCCAGCGTGCCGCCGGCGCTGGAGCCGACGTAGTACGCCGACTGGTAGAGCGCCGAGGCCTGTGCGCGGCCCGTCTTCGCCGTGCGGCTCACCGCCGCGGAGGCCACCGCGTGGCCCGCGAAGAAGCCCGCCGTGATGAGGACCAGCCCGAGGAGGATCGCCGTGAGCGACTCCGCGAGGGACAGGAACAGGCCCGCCGCCGTCGTGGTCACCGCCAGGTACAGCGCGCCGCGCCGGCCCAGCCGGGCCACCAGCTGCCCGGCCGCCGCCGAGGAGACCGTACCGACCAGGTAGACCAGGAAGATCGAGCCGATGAGGCCCTGCCCGAGCGAGAACGGCTCGTCCACCAGGCGGTAGCCGATGACCGTGTACACCGCCCCGAACACGGTCATGAACAGCGCCCCGATCCCGTACAGCCGCAGCAGCAGCGGATCGCGCAGGTGCCCGGAGACGGTACGTCCCACCGCGCGCGGGTTCAGCGAGGCCGGCCGGAAGAACCGGGCCCGGGGGAGGAGGGCGAGGAAGGCCGCCGCACAGGCCAGTGACATCAGGCCGACGGTCAGCAGCCCGCCGCGCCAGCCCCACGCCTGGGCCGCCCAGCCCGTGACGAGGCGGCCGCTCATGCCGCCGATGGAGTTGCCCGCCACGAACAGGCCGATCGCGGCCACCAGCGCCTTCGGCTTCACCTCTTCCGCCAGGTACGCCATCGCGGAGGCCGGGATGCCGGCGATCGCCGCGCCCTGGACGGCGCGCAGCGCGATCAGCCACTCCAGGTTCGGCGCGAAGGGCACGAGGAGGCCGACGCCGACCGCGATCACCATCGAGCAGGTCATCATCCGGGTCCGGCCGAAGCGCTCCGAGAGCGCGCTGAGCGGCAGGACGAACAGGGCGAGCGCACCGGTGGCCGCGGAGACCGTCCAGCTGGCCTGACCCGCCGTCACGCCGAAGCCGTCGGAGATCGCGGGCAGCAGCGCCTGGGTGGAGTAGAGGAGGGCGAAGGTGGCCAGACCTGCGGCGAAGAGCGCGAGGCTGAGGCGGCGGTAGCCGGGACGGCCGGGCTCGTGCGCCTCGGGTGCGGAGGCGGGGAACGACGGGGTGGAGGCACCCGGGATGACGGGTGCCCCGGTATGAGCGGGAGGCATGCCTACGACCGTAGGGCCGTCCTTTTCATGCGTCCAATGCACGGATTCGCGATAATCAATCCATCCGTGCATCAGTGCAGGTCAGATGGGTGCCTATCGATGAGTCGTTACGAAGAAGACATGGCCGTGACACATGCGCTGGCCCCGCGCCTCGCCTACTTCGTCGCCGTCGCCCGGCACGAGCACGTCACCCGCGCCGCGCACGAGCTGGGCGTCCCGCAGTCCACCCTGTCGCGTGCCATGGTCCGCCTCGAACAGGACCTGGGCGTCACGCTGTTCGCCCGCAAGGGCCGCACGGTCGCACTCACCACCGCCGGCCGCACCTTCCTCGCCTCGGCGGAACGCTCGCTGGCCGAGATCGCCCGCGCCGCCGGCTCCGTACAGCAGGACGCCGACCCCTCCTTCGGCAAGGTCGCCTTCGGCTTCCTGCACACCCTGGGCCCCGAGACCGTGCCCGGCCTGATCCGGGCCTTCCGGGCCGACCACCCCGGCGTACGGTTCTCCCTGGTCCAGAACTACGGCGAGGCCATGCTGGAGAAGCTGCGCGCGGGCGAGCTCGACCTCTGCCTGACCTCGCCGCTGCCCGACGCCCCGGACCTGGTGGCCCGCCGGCTCGACGAGCAGCGGCTGCGCCTGGTGGTCCCCGACGACCACCGGCTCGCCACGCGCAAGCGCATCCGCCTCGCGGAGGCCGCCGAGGAAACCTTCGTCACCCTGGAGCCCGGCTACGGGCTGCGCCGCATCACCGACGACCTGTGCGCGGAGGCCGGGTTCACGCCCCGGGTCGCCTTCGAGGGGGAGGAGGCCGAGACCCTGCGCGGGCTCGTCGCCGCCGGTCTCGGAGTGGCGCTGCTGCCGCCGCCCGCGGTGGCCCGGCCCGGGGTCGTCGAGCTGACGGTCACCGCCCCGCGGGCCGTCCGCGAGATCGGGGTGGCCTGGCTCGACGGGCACCCGGACACGCCTCCGGTGGCGGAGTTCAAACGGTTCCTGCTGTCCCGTCGGGGGCGGCTGATTCCGGAGCTCCAGCCGGGTGGCGGGTGAGCGGGGCCGAGGCGGTCGCGGAGGCCGCGGAGGCCGTCGCCGCAGCCGTCGCCGAGAGCAGGAACCCGGCCTGGAAACGGGACTTGGCCCCCACCGCCCGCATGATCTCGGCGATGTGGCGCTGACAGGTCCGCTCCGACATGCCCAGCCGCCGGGCGATGACCTTGTCCTCCAGCCCTTCCGCCAGCAGCCGCACGATGGTCTGGCGCAGCTCGTCGGAGATGGAACGGGCCTGGTCCGGCCCGACGGTGGTGCTGAAGGGCTCGGCCTCCGCCCAGGTGCGCTCGAAGGTCTGCACCATGAACTGGACGACGTTGGGCTCGCGCACCACCAGGGCCGCCTTGATGTCGTCCTGCACCTCCATCAGCCCGGTGTGCCGGTCGACGAGGATCATCCGCATCAGCCCGTCGCCGACGGTACGGACCTGCGAGCCGAGCGCGGTCACCCGCTCCACGTAGGCGGCCGTCGGGCGGGAGTAGCGGGCGGTGTGCTGGTAGAGGGTGCGCATCCGCACGCCGCGGGCCAGCATCGCCTCGTCCCGTACCACCGCCCCCTCCAGGGTCGCGGTGCTGCGGCCGCCGCCCGGGTGGCAGGTCAGCACCTCGGACTCGGCCGAGGCGATGAGCTCCCCGATCAGGTCTTGCAGCGCGGCCGGGTCGGTGACCAGCTCCAGGGCGTTCGCCCCGCCCCGGTCGCGCAGGTCGGTGCCCGCGTCGTACGCGGGGACCAGCTCCTCCAGCCGGACGCGCAGCCTGTCCATCTCGTCGTGCGTCTCGCGCACCCGCAGCGCCAGCGGGGCCAGCGTCCGGGCCACCGCGGCCCGCGGGGACACGGCGCTCCAGTACACCTGCGCCGGCCCGTCGGGGCAGCTGTCGTCGGTGGCGGCGACCGGACGGGAACGGGGCTGGATCAGGTGGGCCGCCGCGAGTTCGGCGACGGCGGGGCCGACGGACTCACCGAGCGCCTCGCCGGCCTCCGCCTCGGAGAAGGCGTGCCGCTCGGCCGCGTACCCGTAAAGACGCCGGGCCACGGAGCTCAGTTGGTCCGTTTCATCCGATGGCATATGCATATTCGTCCCGGACTGTGCCGATGTGTAAACCCCTCGTGTTCCCGCAAGGCACCAAGACGATGCCCTCCGATCTTCGTGAGGATAGGCCGAACCGGCACAGTGGTACCACGGCGTTCTCGGGGGAGGGCGCGGGCATCCTGAGTCCGCGCTTCGCCGACCTGGCATCGCGCCCTCGCGCGGGCGTGTGCCTCAAGGTGGTCGCGCGGGCCCGCCCGTGCCATCCGACCGGGAGGGGACGGCGCGGCCGGCACGGACGGCCCCGCGCGACCACCACCACATCCGGGAGCCCCGGCCGCTCCCGCACCGGGGGCCTGTCGCTCCGGCCGCATTCAGTTGCGCAGGGACCGCCCGTAGCCGGAGGCCAGCGGCATCCGCAGGCCCAGCGGCGGGGGAGCCGCCAGCGCGTCGGTGACCGGCCGCGAGTAGGGCCCCGAGAACACGGAACCCAGGACGAAGTCCACGGACAGGGCCACGACTTCGTCCTGGTGCTCGCGCAGTCCGTGGCCGTCGGAGTGCACCTCGAAGCGGCACGTCGTGCGGTTCGCCTTCTTCGCCCGGGTCGCCAGGCGGTAGGACAACTCCGGGTCGCTGCGGGCGTCGTTGGTGCCGTGCACGATCAGGACCCGGCGGCCCGAGAGCTGCTTCACCGGTTCGGGGGTGTCCGTGTCCGACTGGCGGGGGAGCGAAGGGGCGAGTGCCAGAACGGAGTTGACGGCTTCGTGGCCCGCCGCGGCGAGCGCCGCCCGGCCACCCGCGTCATAGCCGGCCAGGCACACCGGCACGTCCCCGTACCGCCGGACCACCTCGTCCGCGGCCCACTCGGCGTCCCCTTCGCGGGTTCCCGCACCGTGGATGACCTGGTGCGTGACCAGCCCGTCCGCCGCGCCCGCACGGGCCAGGGCCCGAGCCAGCGGACGCACCGGACCGGGGGACAATCTGGACGCTCCGGGGAGAAGGAGAACCACACCACTGACCGTTGAGACCGAGCCGGTCGCGCCGGCCGCCCGCCCCAGGCGGGCCCCGCGCGCCGACGGCGCATGCTGTGCCATGACGGAACAGTCTCAGACGCCGAGGTGTACGCCACCCGTCCGCGCGGTCACTGTTACATATCGGCAGTGGCCACCGTCTCACCGCTCTACGCGCGTAGGAGCTAGAGTGCCCAGATGACGAGCGAGACCCCCAACCTGCCCACCCCGGATCAGATCCGCCGCTCCCCGAAGGTGCTCCTGCACGACCACCTCGACGGTGGGCTGCGCCCCGGGACCATCATCGAGCTGGCCCGCGAGGTCGGCTACGAGAACCTTCCCGAGAGCGACGCCGACAAGCTCGGCATCTGGTTCCGGGAAGCCGCCGACTCCGGCTCCCTCCCGCGGTACCTGGAGACGTTCGCCCACACCTGTGCGGTCATGCAGACGAAGGCGGCCCTCTTCCGGGTGGCCGCCGAGTGTGCCGAGGACCTCGCCGAGGACGGCGTCGTCTACGCGGAGATCCGCTACGCGCCCGAGCAGCACCTGGAAGCCGGCCTGACCCTCGAAGAGGTCGTCGAGACGGTCAACGAGGGCTTCCGCGAGGGTGAGCGCCGCGCGAAGGCCAACGGCCACCGGATCCGCGTCGGCGCCCTGCTGACCGCCATGCGGCACGCGGCCCGCGCGCTGGAGATCGCGGAACTGGCCAACCGCTACCGCGACAAGGGCGTCGTCGGATTCGACATCGCCGGTGCCGAGGCCGGGTTCCCTCCCACCCGCCACCTCGACGCCTTCGAGTACCTCAAGCGCGAGAACAACCACTTCACCATCCACGCGGGCGAGGCCTTCGGTCTGCCGTCGATCTGGCAGGCCCTGCAGTGGTGCGGCGCCGACCGGCTCGGCCACGGCGTGAAGATCATCGATGACATCGAGGTCGCCGCCGACGGTTCCGTGACGCTGGGCCGCCTGGCCTCGTACGTCCGGGACAAGCGGATCCCGCTGGAGATGTGCCCGACGTCGAACCTGCAGACGGGCGCGGCGGTCTCCTATGCCGAGCACCCGATCGGCCTGCTGCGGAAACTGCACTTCAGGCTGACGGTCAATACCGACAACCGGCTGATGAGCGGCACCAGCATGAGCCGCGAGTTCGAGCACCTGGTCGACACCTTCGGCTACTCGCTCGACGACATGCAGTGGTTCACGGTCAATGCGATGAAGTCCGCGTTCATTCCTTTCGATGAACGCCTGGCCATGATCAACGACGTGATCAAGCCCGGTTATGCGGAGCTGAAGTCGGAATGGCTGTTCCGTCAAACGGCTTCCACCAGCGGTTCCGTCTCGGCGTAGGCCATGGCGTGACGGACTGAAAGCGCCCGGGAGGGGCAATTCCCGGGCGCTTTCTCGTATTTAATGATGTTTGCGGGAGGGGGTTTGAAGTGACTAGTTTGCGGAGCCGCTCATTTCCCCGTCGCAAGGACGATTCTTCATGAAGCAGTCAACTGCCAAGACCCTCGGTGTTGCCGCTCTCGGTGCCGCCTTTGCCGCCGTCGCCGCCGGTACCGCCTCGGCCGTCCCCGCCGTCGGTCTCGGTGACGCACTGGGTACCGTCACGGGCGCAGTCCAGGGCGCGACCAGCCAGCAGCACGTGGCCGCCGAAGAGGGCCAGCAGGCCCCCGAGGCGAGCGACCCGGCCGCCGTGCTCGGCCCGGTGACCGGCCTCCTCGGCGGTCTGCCGACCAGCGGCCTCGGCGCCTGATCCACTTCGGATCCCCTGCTGGATCCGTACGCGACCCGTACGCGATTCGCACGCACGCCCACGCGGCGCACACCTCTTCGACCAGGTGTGTGCCGCGTCGCGTCATGTGCCAGGATCGCCGCCAACTGCCCGCCAAAACCCTGGGTGTAACGGGATCCCCCTCCTGGAGGAGGGGGCTTTCTGCTGCTCTGGCTGAGGGCCGCCGTTACCAGCACTAGCCAGTGCTTTGTGGAGGTGAACGAAGTTGGCTACGTTTCACGCAGGTGAGAAGACCCACCAGTCGTTGCTTCCTCAGCGGGCTGCTCTGGAATTCGAGTCAGTAGACACCCCCCGGATCGGGGACGAAACGGGACTCGAACACCGCACGCGTGCGGCTGGCATCGATGGCGTCACCCCCAACCCCAAGGTTGGGAAGAAGGCCCGTGAGGGCCACCCCGTCGTGTTCGTCTTGGACGAGCACGGCCTTCCGCTGCAGCCCACCTGGCCCGCGAGAGCCCGCAAGCTTCTCCACCAGGGACGGGCTGTCGTGGCCCGACACACGCCGTTCCTGATCCGGCTCAAGGACCGCACGGCCCGTGAGTCACAGGTGGATGGTGTGGAACTCGGCTCCAATCGAACTCGCCCCGAGGGCTGGCTTGCCCCCTCCCTACGCCACCGAGTGGACACCACCGTGGCGTGGACCACCCGGCTCGCGCACTGGGCACCGGTCCGTTCGGTGCACGTCGAACGGGTCGCGCTTGACACCCACGCCATGTCGCGCGGCGGTCCGCTGGAAGGGGCCGAGTACCAGCACGGCACCCTCCGCGGCACGGAAGTCCGCGAGTACCTCCTCGCCCCATGGGGCCGCGCCTGCGCCTACTGCGGGGCCGAAGTCCCCCTCAACATCGACCACATCCACCCCAAGAGCCGGGGCGGAAGCAGCCGCATCTCCAACGGCCGTACGAAATGGAACCGACAGAAGAATTTCCGTCTCCTCCAACGAGCCGACGGCTACGCCCACACCACCCGACCTGAAGGCCCCCATTCACCCCCCGCGACCCAAGCAGGGGTTCCTAGGAGAAGAGCCCGATGAAGGCACGAACGGCCGCGGCCGTGCTACTCCCCGCCCTGCTGACCGCGATGGTGGGCTGCGGCAGTACGAACACACCCGCCTCCGGCAAGGACCCGGACCCGAAGGGCTCCGCGAGCGCGCCCGGGCAGTCCGCGTCGGCAGGCTCGGCCGGCGCGTCCGGCCCGGAGGGATCCTCCGGATCCGCGGGCACCGGCGGATCCGGTGACACGGGCGGCGCGGGCGGCACGACCGGCCCCGGGCAGGCCTCCAGCAGGCTGGAGCGCTCCGCCCTGAAACAGGGCGACCTGACCGGCTACCAGATCTCCGCGAACGGCAAGAACCCGAACGCCCCCGACGGCCAGCCACAGGCGGACCGCAAGGCCTGCCAGCCGCTCGCCGACATCATGGGCGACAAGCCCGACCCGGCGGCGCGCGAGACCGTCAACCGGGGCATCGGCTCCCAGAAGCAGTTGGGCCTGGCCGTCTCCGCCTCCGTCAGTTCCTATGCGGAGTCCGACGCCAAGGCGCTGATCGCCCGGCTGAAGGACGCCGTGGCCGCCTGCGCCTCCGGCTTCACCGCCACCGTCGAGAAGCAGAGCGGCACGTACCGCGAGGTGAAGGCGGCCGACTACAAGACGGGCGGCGACGAGAGCGTCAGCTGGACCACGACCGCAGCCGCCGAAGGCGTCACCGCCCAGGTCCACCTGGTCGTCGTGCGCCAGGGCGACACCGTCATGCGCCTCATGGCACTCAACGTCACGGGCGGCCGCCAGACCCCCCAGGTCCCGCACGAGGTCGCGGACAAGCAGCTCCAGAAGGTCCGCGCCGCGCGCTGAATTCCGGGTCGGGTCCTGCCGACTACCAGCCGGTGGCGGCGGAAGTCGTGCTCGACTTCTCGTTCGGCAGGAGCACCCACAGCGCCAGGTAAAGGAGGAACTGCGGGCCGGGCAGCAGGCACGAGACGACGAAGATGATCCGCATCGTGTTCGTGGATATTCCGAAGCGACGCGCCAGACCGGCACAGACTCCGCCGATCCATCGTCCGTCACGGGGGCGGGCAAGGGCGCTCATGGTCTCTCCTCGGTCGTTGTGCGGTCCGCGGGACGTTTTCCCGCGATGCCTCAATACTCCCGCTGAACAGAGGACAGAACGTCGGTCCAAGGGCCGAGCCCGACCCTGGTAATTCTCGGGGTCGCCCCCTGAGAACGCCGCAGCCGGGCCCTCAGGGCCGGGAGGACGGCCAGGTGCGCGAGCATCACGCCGAGGGTGTTCAGCAGCACCGAATCCACATCGACCACCTGCCCCGGAACCGCCGTCTGCAGCATCTCGATGCCGACCGAGACCAGCGCGCCCGCGGCGGCCGTCCGGGTCAGCGAGGACCAGGTCGCCAGCGGCGCAAGCTCCACACGGCCGCTGAGCAGCGGCAGCAGCACCCCGAGCGGGGCCAGCAGCGCCAGCCCGCCGCCGATCCGGCGGGCGGCCTCCAGGTTTCCGTAGGAGAGGTCCGCCCTGATCCCCTCCAGGGGGGTCAGATTGGCGGCCGCCGCCCAGGGCACGTCCAGCGGGCGCAGCATCAGCCAGCCGACGAGGAGGAGGTGGGCGCCCAGCAGGACCCCGGCGAGAAGCCGGATCCACAGCTGTACGGCGGCGCTGCCGCTGCCCTTGACACGCTTGCCCTTGAGACGGTGCACGCCAGTGGAGACGCGGGTTCCGGCCTCCGCGGTTCCGGGGAAACCGCCGGTCAGCCGGTGGCGAGGACCACAATCAGGATCAGTGCGCCGATCACGGCGGGCGCGATGATCTCGTACGACCAGGAGACCTTCACCGAGCCCTGGGCGCCGGCCCGCGAAGCACCGCGCTCGTGCAGGTCCCGCAGTTCGTCCATGATCTGGTCGGCGGAGGCGCGGCGGGGTTCCTCGTCCGGGGTCTTGCCCTGCCTGTTGCCCAGGCCGAGCCGGCCCGCCTGCCGGCGGTTGGCCTTGTTGCGCTCCCGCAGGGAGACCGGAATGGACCACAGCTGGTACGTCGCCCCCTCCGCGAGCACCTCGGCGGAGAACCGGGCCCGGACGGTGTCGACGGCGGCCCAGGGGAGCTCGATGATCCGGAAGGGGTTGCGCACGCGCAGCCGGTCGTCGTTGGCGAAGACGGCCGGACGGACCGTGAACGCGACGATGACCGGAGCCAGGCACAGTGCGACGGCGAGGGCGATCCACGGGACGTTCCCCGAGCCCCGCACCACGGCGTCGCCGCAGAGCCACGCGAGCAGGGCGAGCAGCACCACCCCGGTGACGGTGGCCATCGTGGAGCGGTAGACCCGGTCGTCGTACGCCGGCTCTTCGGTGGGCTGATCGCTGCTCATGCGGCAGATTCTGCCTCAAGCCGTCTCACCCCACGAGATCGGCGTACAGGATGATGTTGTCGGGGCGGTGACCGTCGGTGATTTCTCCGCCGCAGGTGATCACGCGCAGCTCGGGGCGCGGGGTGTCCCCGTAGACCTTCGTGGTGGGGAAGTGCTTCTTGTCCACCTGCTCCAGCTCGCGCACCCGGAAGACGGCGTCGGTGCCGTCCGCCCTGGTCACCCTGATCTCGTCGCCGGTGTGGACGCGCGAGACGTTGCGCAGGACGGCCGGCCCGCGCGCGGTGTCGAAGTGGCCGATCAGCACCGCCGGGCCGGTCTCGCCGGGCGTGACGCCCTTGGTGTACCAGCCGATCTTGTCCCCGTCCGCTACGGAGGGCACCTGGACCGAGCCGTCGGAGGCCAGCCCGAGCTCCAGTACCGGCGAGGCGTCCACACCGGCCGAGGCGATCCGTACGCGGACGGGCGCGGAGGCGGGCAGGGCCGCGGCGGGCGATGCCGGAGCCGAGGGCGCGGCCGGGGCGGGCACGGGAGCGGCGGAGGTCTCGGCGACGTGCGGCGGCGGGGTGGCGGCCGGGGTGGCACCGCCGCACCCGGTCAGGGCGACCAGGGCCGCCGGGCCGAGCAGGGCGGCGGCGAGCAGCGGGCGTCGGCGGGACGGGCGGTGATCCATGGGGGCGGCTCCGGGGAACGGCCTGCGGCGGGCCACCGTGGGGTGGCCCGCCGGAAGCGGGAACGAGAGTGGCTCGGGGCAGGGCGGTTCAGCCGCGGGCGCGGGCCTTGCGGGCGCGGACGGCGAAGGCGGTGCCGAGGCCGGCGAGGATCGCGATGAGGGCGGCGCCGGTGGCTGCGGTGGTGGTGTTGTCGGTGTCCGCGGCGGCGGTCTGCGTGGTCTCCGCGATCTCGGTGGATTCGGCGAGTTCGGCGCCTGCGGCGACGGGGCCCTTGGGGACGACGGCGGTCTGCGGCTTGGCGGCGGCGGGCTTGCCGGCGGGCTGCTCGGCGGGCTTCACCGAGGTCTTGGGCGCGGGCTTGGTGGACGGCTTGGCGGAGGGCTTCGCGGACGGCTTGGCGGCGGGCTCGGCCTTCGGCATCAGTTGGAAGGTCGAGGCGCCCTCGCCCAGCACGCGGATGTCGAATCCCTCGCCGTTGTCCGTGAGCTTGTACTGGACGCCGTCGAGGACGGCGAGGGTGTGGGTGCGGTCGAGCTTGGCCAGGACGCGGCCGGCCCAGCCGTCGCCCGGCTTCCAGTCGGGGGAGACGGCGCGGATCCAGACCTCGGGGCCTTCGGACTTGTTGCGCAGCACCGCGATCTTGCCCTTGCCGAGCTGGACGATCTGACCGTCGTAGCGGTCGGTGTCCGAGGAGTTCGCCGACGCCGACACCGCCGACGCCGATACCGCGGTCACGGTCTGCGCGGCCTGGGCGGGCGCGGCGATGGCCGTCGCGGCGGGGGCCAGGAGGGCTCCGGCGAGGGCGGCGGTGACGATCGAGGTACGGAGGGCGGTACGCATAACGACTCCTGGAAGCATTGTCTGGGAAGGGGCGGAGAGTCGCATGCCGCGGTGTCGCTGTCGGGGTTTCGTCCGGTCAGGTCTGCGGGGCTGCTGAAGAGAAATCTACGGATCTTGATCGACCGGAACGTGGTCGTCCTGTCATGGCTGAGTAACAGCGAACAGTCGTCCGACAGGCGTACTCGCCTTCGGTCCGTACGGGGACGCGACGGGGCCGAAACGCCCTCCGGCGGGCCACCACGAAGGCGGCCCGCCGGAGGGCGCGGGCGCTCGCGCCCAGGGTGGTGATCAGCCGCGCGAGCGGGCCCTGCGGGCACGGACCGCGAAGGCCGCACCGAGCAGGAGGCCCGCCGAGAGGACCCCGGCACCGGCGACCGCGATCGGGGCACCGGCACCCTCGGTGGTCTCGGTACCGAGCTCGGCGCCCGCGGCGACCGGTCCCTTCGGGACCACGACCGTCTGGGGCTTCGGCTTCGGCTTCGGCTTCGCCGGGGCCGAGGTGGTGGGCTTCGGCGCGGGCGGCGGGGTGGCCTTGTCCTCGACGAGCTCGTAGTTGCGCAGGCAGCCGGGCTGGAGGGCGGGGAAGGAAGTGGTTGTGGGCTTGACGGTGCCGCCCTGCAACTGCCACCGCAGGACCGGCTCGGCACCGCTCGGGTTGATGATCTGGACGTTCTTGGACCAGGCGGGGTTCTTGCGGTCCAGGACCTTCCAGACGCCCTCCTCCCCGGAGGTGTACAAGTCGACCTTCGGGCCGTCCACCGTCGTCCACAGTTCGGCCCGCGTCCCCGCGCCGAGGGACACCCGCTTGGGGCCGGAGACGCAGATGGCGGTGACCTCCTCCTCGGTCCCGCCCCCGGAGGTGACGTTGAGGACGGGCGCCTGCGTGTTTGCCCCGGCAGCGGCGGACGTTGCGGTGGTCGGTGCGGCGGCGAAGGCGCTGCCGGCGGCCGGTACGAGCATCGCGCCCGCGAGGGCGGCGGTGGCCATCGAGGTGCGGAGGGCGAGGGCGGTACGCATGACGACTCCTTGTGTGTGGTCGGGAGCGGGCGGAGGAGAGTCGCATGCCGCGACGAATCTGTTTCGGTCTCATTCGGCCGGGTCAGGTGTGGCGGGCTGCTGTGGACAAAACTACGAATCGTGTAGGGACGGAGGGTTCGGCTCCTGTCATGGGGCTGTAACCGTCGAACGCGTGTCGGAACGGACGGGTCGATTCCCTCGCGGATGCCCTCGAATCGGCAGAGGGGGGTGACAGGCCGCTACGCGCGTAGATATGCTCATGTGGTGACCATGCCCACCACCCTCACCGCATTCGCTGACGTGACGACGTCCGACAGTGCGCTGCGCCGCTTCCTGCACGGGCTGCCCGGCGTCGACGCTGTCGGCCTGGAGGCCCGCGCGGCCTCCCTCGGCACCCGCTCGATCAAGACGACGGCCAAGGCGTACGCCATCGACCTCGCCATCTCGATGATCGACCTGACGACGCTGGAAGGCGCGGATACCCCGGGCAAGGTCCGGGCGCTCTCCGCCAAGGCAGCCAACCCCGATCCGACCGACCGCACCACGCCCATGACGGCCGCCGTCTGCGTGTACCCCGACATGGTGGCCACCGCCAAGGCCGCCCTGAACGGCGCCGACGTCAAGGTCGCCTCCGTCGCCACCGCCTTCCCGGCCGGCCGCGCGGCCCTGCCCGTCAAGCTCGCCGACACGGCCGACGCCGTGGCCGCAGGCGCCGACGAGATCGACATGGTCATCGACCGTGGCGCCTTCCTCGCAGGCCGCTACCTCGACACCTACGAGCTGATCCGCTCCGTCAAGGAGGCCTGCGTCCGCCCCGACGGCAGCGCGGCCCGCCTCAAGGTGATCTTCGAGACCGGCGAGCTGTCCACGTACGACAACATCCGCCGCGCCTCCTGGATCGGCATGATGGCCGGGGCCGACTTCATCAAGACGTCCACCGGCAAGGTCGGGGTCAATGCGACGCCCGCGAACACGCTCCTCATGCTCGAAGCCGTCCGCGACTTCAAGGCGCAGACTGGAATCCAGATCGGCGTGAAGCCGGCCGGCGGGATCCGGACCACCAAGGACGCGATCAAGTTCCTGGTCCTGGTCAACGAGACCGTGGGCGAGGACTGGCTGTCCAACCACTGGTTCCGCTTCGGAGCCTCCAGCCTGCTCAACGACCTGTTGATGCAGCGCCAGAAGCTGAGCACCGGCCGGTACTCCGGTCCCGACTACGTGACGGTGGACTGATCGCCATGGCATCCGCATTCGAGTACGCACCCGCCCCCGAGTCCCGTTCCGTCGTCGACATCGCGCCCTCCTACGGGCTGTTCATCGACGGCGAGTTCACCGACGCGGCGGACGGCAAGGTCTTCAAGACCGTCTCCCCGGCCTCCGAAGAGGTCCTCGCGGAGATCGCGCAGGCCGGCGCCGCCGATGTGGACCGCGCCGTGAAGGCCGCCCGCAAGGCCTTCGAGAAGTGGTCCGCGCTGCCCGGCTCCGAGCGTGCCAAGTACCTCTTCCGCATCGCCCGGATCATCCAGGAGCGCAGCCGCGAGCTGGCCGTCCTGGAGACCCTCGACAACGGCAAGCCGATCCGGGAGACCCGCGACGCGGACCTGCCGCTCGTCGCCGCGCACTTCTTCTACTACGCGGGCTGGGCCGACAAGCTCGACCACGCGGGCTACGGCGTGGGCCCGCGCCCCCTCGGTGTGGCCGGCCAGGTCATCCCGTGGAACTTCCCGCTGATGATGCTCGCGTGGAAGATCGCCCCGGCGCTCGCCACGGGCAACACCGTCGTGCTCAAGCCGGCCCAGACGACCCCGCTCTCCGCGCTCTTCTTCGCGGACATCTGCCGCCAGGCGGGCCTGCCCAAGGGCGTCGTCAACATCCTCACCGGGTACGGGGACGCGGGCGCGGCCCTCGTCGAGCACCCGGACGTCAACAAGGTCGCCTTCACCGGTTCCACCGCCGTCGGCAAGGCCATCGCGCGCCAGGTCGCCGGCACCTCCAAGAAGGTCACCCTGGAGCTGGGCGGCAAGGGCGCCAACATCGTCTTCGACGACGCCCCCATCGACCAGGCCGTCGAGGGCATCGTCAGCGGCATCTTCTTCAACCAGGGCCAGGTCTGCTGCGCGGGCTCGCGCCTCCTGGTCCAGGAGTCGATCCACGACGAGCTGATCGACTCGCTCAAGCGCCGGCTGACCACGCTGCGCCTGGGCGACCCGCTCGACAAGAACACCGACATCGGCGCGATCAACTCCGCCGAGCAGCTCGCCCGGATCACCGCCCTCGCGGACACCGGCGAGGCGGAGGGCGCCGAGCGCTGGTCGGCGCCGTGCGAACTGCCGAACGCCGGCTACTGGTTCGCCCCGACGCTCTTCACGAACGTCTCCCAGTCGCACACCGTCGCCCGCGACGAGATCTTCGGCCCGGTGCTGTCCGTGCTGACCTTCCGTACGCCCGACGAGGCCGTCGCCAAGGCCAACAACAGCCAGTACGGCCTGTCCGCCGGCATCTGGACGGAGAAGGGCAGCCGCATCCTCGCGGTCGCCAACAAGCTCCGTGCGGGTGTGGTGTGGGCCAACACGTTCAACAAGTTCGACCCGACCTCGCCCTTCGGCGGCTACAAGGAGTCGGGCTTCGGGCGCGAAGGCGGCCGTCACGGCCTGGAGGGCTACCTCGATGTCTGATTCCCCGACGCAGACGCGTCTGAGCGTCTTCAAGACCTACAAGCTGTACGTCGGGGGCAAGTTCCCCCGCTCCGAGAGCGGCCGGGTGTACGAGGTGACTGACTCGAAGGGCAAGTGGCTGGCCAACGCCCCGCTGTCCTCCCGCAAGGACGCCCGGGACGCGGTCGTCGCCGCCCGCAAGGCCTTCGGCGGCTGGTCGGGCGCGACCGCGTACAACCGCGGCCAGATCCTCTACCGCGTCGCCGAGATGCTGGAGGGCCGCCGCGAGCAGTTCGTCCGCGAGGTCGGCGAGGCCGAGGGCCTGTCCAAGACGAAGGCCGCGGCCGTCGTCGACGCAGCCATCGACCGCTGGGTCTGGTACGCGGGCTGGACCGACAAGATCGGCCAGATCGTGGGCGGGGCCAACCCGGTCGCGGGCCCGTACTTCAACCTCTCCACCCCCGAGCCGACCGGTGTGGTCACGGTCGTGGCCCCGCAGGCCTCGTCCTTCCTCGGACTGGTTTCCGTGATCGCCCCGGTGATCGCCACCGGCAACACGGTCGTCGTCATCGCCTCCGAGAAGGCGCCGCTCCCGGCGCTGTCCCTCGGCGAGGTCCTGGCCACCTCCGACCTGCCCGGCGGCGTGGTCAACATCCTGTCCGGCAAGGCCGCCGAGATGGGCCCGCACCTGGCGTCCCACCAGGACGTCAACGCAATCGACCTGGCCGGAGCCGACGAGGCGCTGGCCAAGGAGCTGGAGATCGCGGCCGCGGACAACCTCAAGCGCGTCCTGCGTCCACAGCCTGTGGACGACTGGAGCGCGGACCCGGGCACGGCGCGCATGACGCCGTTCCTGGAGACCAAGACCGTCTGGCACCCGACCGGGTCGCTGGGCGCGGGCGGGTCCTCGTACTAGAGAGGCCCCACCCCCGAAGACGGGCCCCGGCGGCGTCCCCCGCGCTGCCGGGGCCTCTTCATGCCTCCGCTCCATGCCTCCGCGCCCGCACGACCTCCGGGCTCACGTGCCCTACGGGAGCTACTTGCCGCCCGTCAGGGGGCCCAGGAGGGACGAGGCCGCGGCCGTGGGCAGCTCGCCGACCGACGGCCCCTGGGTCAGGATGCCCGTGACCATGCCGGTGCCGACGGAGGGAAAATCCGCGACCTTGGTGGCGACGCCGTTGTCGAGCGGGTCCACGCCGGTGTGGGCCAGGGGATTCACCTTGAGGTTCGAGATCGGGTTGGAGACCCCCGCGAGGGCCGCCGGAACATCGAGCTCGCCCGCCTGGGCGCCGCCGGCGGCCATCGCGAGGGCCGCGCCGGCCATCGAGAGGGTCAGGCCTGCGCTGCGCAGCGCCTTGGGATGGGGGGCTTTGGGGGCTGCGTGACGTGCCATGGTTCCCGCCTGTGGGCTCGTACGGAGTCGTGATCGCGTGCGCACGCAGCGTAGTGGAGGTGTGATCCTGGATACCAACGGACCTTTGGGTAGGTCCCCTGCGCGAGGTAATAGTTCACACTGTTGTTCCGTGAGCTGTTCCTCTCCTTCGCCTACGCGTGTCGTCCTGCTGACCGGACCCTCGGGCTCCGGCAAGTCCTCGCTGGCGGCCCGTTCGGGGCTGCCCGTGCTGCGCCTGGACGACTTCTACAAGGACGGCGACGACCCGACCCTCCCGCGCGTCGAGGGCAGCGCCGACATCGACTGGGACTCCCCGCTGTCCTGGGACGCGGAGGCGGCCGTGGCCGCGATCGCCGAGCTGTGCGCGGCCGGGCGGACCGAGGTCCCCGTCTACGACATCGCCACCTCCTCGCGGACCGGTACGGAGGCGCTGGACATCTCCCGGACCCCGCTGTTCATAGCCGAGGGGATCTTCGCGGCGGACGTCGTCGTGCGGTGCCAGGAGCTGGGGCTGCTGGCGGACGCGATCTGCCTGCGCGGGCGGCCCAGCACCACCTTCCGCCGACGCCTGGCCCGTGACCTGCGAGAGGGCCGCAAGTCCGTGCCGATGCTCCTGCGGCGGGGGTGGCGGCTGATGCGGGCCGAGCGCGGGATCGTTGCCCGTCATACCGCGCTGGGCGCGCATGCCTGTGGTCGTGACGAGGCGCTGGGGCGTCTTGCCGCCGCCGCGGCGGGGCGGCACCGGGCCGTGGCGCCGGCGTAGCCGTCGCTGCCCGGGCCGGGCCGTGCCGGCCGGCCCTGCGGGGCGAAGTCCCCTACCCGCCCTTCCACCGTCCCCGGGCGCTGTGCCCGGACCCGGAAAGACCCTGGGGCTCCGCCCCGGACCCCGGTCCTCAAACGCCGGACGGCTGAGATGGCTGACGCCAAAGGGCGGGACCGTGCGGACCCCCGTCCGCTCGATCCCGCCCTTTGCCCCCGTGGCCCCCGTCCCACCCCCGCAGGACGGGCCCCCTGGCCCTTTGGTCTCGTGGAGGCCGCCCTTACGCGACCAGGTCCTCGAAGGACTCCGACTCGTCGCGGCCGAAGCTCAGCGCCTCGTCCTCGCGCATCCGGCGCAGCGAACGCCAGATGCTCGACTTCACCGTGCCGACGCTGATGCCGAGGATCTCCGCGATCTCCGGGTCCGTGCGGCCCTCGTAGTACCGGAGCACCAGCATCGTGCGCTGCGGCTCCGGGATGCGGGTGAGCGCCTGCCACAGCACGGCGCGCAGCTCCGTACCGCCCATGGCGTCCGTGTCCGAGGCCGTCTCCGGCAGCTCTTCCGTCGGGTACTCGTTGAGCTTGCGCCGGCGCCAGGCGCTGATGTGCAGGTTCGTCATCGTGCGCCGCAGGTATCCGCCGACGGCGGCCTTGTCGCTGATGCGGTCCCAGGCGCGGTACGTGGAGAACAGCGCGGTCTGCAGCAGGTCCTCGGCCTCGTAGCGGTCGCCGGTCAGGTGGAAGGCCGTCGCGTAGAGGGCGGCCCGCCGCTCCTGGACGTACGCGGTGAACTCGGCCTCGTTGGAGGAGTCCGGGACGTCCGTGGAGCCCGGCGTGCGCTGGGCGGGGACGGAGGGGCGCTCGTAGGTCTTCGCGTCGATGGCCACCACGTGCGCCGGCCGCCGGGAAGGGGCCGTGGCCGTACGGATTGCCGTGCGGCGGTTCACATCGTGCAGCCGCGTGACAACCGCGCTGGTGCTGGTGCTGTGCAGCGTGTTCATCTCGCGCCCCCCGTCGTGGAGTCTGTCTGGTCCGTTGCCAAGAAGACTGCCCGCCCGACATAACCGGGGTGTCCTTCGACTGTCACAGGCCTGTCACAGGGTCCGGGCGGAAGCCGCGCCGGGGCCGTGCGGGGGCCGTGTGGGAGCCGCCCCGCGATTGGAGGTGCAGGGCGGTCGAAGTCCCGAGGGGCGATGGGACAGAATGAGCCCGTGCCTTTCCTGTTGCTCATCGAGGACGACGACGCCATCCGCACGGCCCTCGAACTCTCCCTGACTCGCCAGGGCCACCGTGTGGCCACCGCGGCGACGGGCGAGGACGGCCTCAAACTGCTCCGCGAACAGCGGCCGGACCTGATCGTCCTGGACGTCATGCTGCCCGGGATCGACGGCTTCGAGGTGTGCCGGCGCGTCCGGCGCACCGACCAGCTGCCGATCATCCTGCTCACCGCGCGCAACGACGACATCGACGTGGTCGTCGGCCTGGAGTCGGGAGCCGACGACTACGTCGTCAAGCCCGTCCAGGGGAGGGTGCTCGACGCCCGCATCCGGGCCGTGCTGCGCCGTGGCGAGCGCGAGGCCACCGACTCCGCCGTCTTCGGCTCGCTGGTCATCGACCGCAACGCCATGACGGTGACCAAGAACGGCGAGGACCTGCAGCTCACCCCGACCGAGCTGCGGCTGCTCCTGGAGCTCAGCCGTCGCCCCGGCCAGGCGCTCTCCCGCCAGCAGCTGCTGCGGCTGGTGTGGGAGCACGACTACCTCGGCGACTCGCGCCTCGTCGACGCCTGCGTGCAGCGGCTGCGCGCCAAGGTCGAGGAAGTGCCCTCGTCGCCCACCCTGATCCGTACCGTGCGGGGCGTCGGCTACCGACTGGACTCCCCGCAGTGATCAGAGCCCTGTTCGCGGGCCGGCGCTGGACCAGCCTGCGGCTGCGGCTCCTCGTCGTGTTCGCACTGGTCGCGCTGACGGCCGCCGTGTCCGCGTCCGGGATCGCGTACTGGCTCAACCGCGAAGCCGTCCTGACCCGGACCCAGGACGCCGCCCTCGGCGACTTCCGGCAGGAGATGCAGAACCGGGCCGCGGCGCTGCCCGCCGACCCGACGCAGGAGGAGCTGCAGCACACCGCTGAGATGATGGCGGGCAGCAGCCCCGGCTACAGCGTGCTGCTGGTGGACGAGAAGGACGGCCGCAAGGTGGCCGGGTCGGCCGGTCCCGACGCCTTCTCGCTGGCCGACGTACCGAAGTCGCTCCAGCACGCCGTGGACGACCGGCAGAAGACCACCTCGGCCAACGATGCCGCGTACCACGTGTACTGGCAGCGGACGAAGCCGAACGGGAACCCCTACCTGGTCGGCGGCACCCGGATCGTGGGCGGCGGGCCGACCGGCTACATGTACAAGTCCCTCGCCCAGGAGCGCGACGACCTCAACGCCCTGGCCTGGTCCCTGACCATCGCCACCGGGCTCGCGCTGCTCGGGTCCGCGCTGCTCGCGCAGGCCGCGGCCCGTACGGTGCTGCGGCCCGTGCAGCGGCTCGGCGACGCGGCGCGCCGGCTCGGCGAAGGGGAGCTGGACCACCGGCTGGAGGTGTCGGGGACGGACGAACTCGCCGATCTGGCCCACACCTTCAACAAGACGGCGGAGGCGCTGGAGAAGAAGGTCGCCGACATGAGCGCGCGGGAGGAGTCCAGCCGGCGTTTCGTCGCGGACATGTCCCACGAACTGCGCACGCCGCTGACGGCGTTGACGGCGGTGGCCGAGGTGCTGGAGGACGAGGTCGACGGCCTCGATCCGATGATCGCACCGGCGGTGGGTCTGGTCGTGAGCGAGACCAGGCGGCTGAACGACCTCGTGGAGAACCTCATGGAGGTAACCCGCTTCGACGCGGGCACGGCGCGGCTGGTGCTGGACGACGTGGACGTCGCCGACCAGGTGACGGCGTGCATCGACACGCGGGCGTGGCTCGACGCGGTCGAACTCGACGCGGAGCGCGGGATCGTGGCGCGGCTCGACCCGCGGCGGCTCGACGTGATCCTGGCCAATCTGATCGGCAACGCGCTCAAGCACGGCGGATCGCCGGTCCGGGTCTCCATCCGCGTGGAGGGGGACTGGCTGGTCATGGCCGTACGGGACAACGGGCCGGGCATCCCCGAGGCCGTACTGCCGCACGTCTTCGACCGGTTCTACAAGGCGAGCGCGTCGCGGCCGAAGTCCGACGGCAGCGGGCTCGGCCTGTCCATCGCGATGGAGAACGCGCACATTCACGGCGGCGACATCACCGCGGAGAACGGTGCGGAGGGCGGTGCGCTGTTCACGCTGCGGCTGCCGGTGGACGTGGGGAAGGTGATCGCCGGTGACGACGAGGCGTAGGACGGCGCGCGGGACGGGGCGTGGCGCCACGCTCGGTGCGCTGCTCGGTACGACGGCCGTCGTGGTGGCCCTGGGTTTGTTGTCCCTGGGAGCCCTGACCGGGTGCGGGATCCGTGCGACCACCGTGCCGGTGGACGTGGGCCCGGCCCCCTCGCGGGTCTCGTGCAAAACCCCTACCGGCACGGCCGCCGGAACGGGCGGGGTGCAGGGCATCCGGGCCACGGTGGAACTGGTCTGTGGGGCGCAGCTGGTGGGCGTCCAGCGGGTGGTGCCGGTGCCGGAGAAGCAGCCCGCTGCGCGGGACGCGGCGGTGTTCGTCACCCAGGCCCTGCTGGAGGCGCTCCAGCGGGAGCCGTCGGCGGAGGAGCGGGAGGCCGGCTTCACGACCGAGGTACCGGCGAACCTGACGGCCTCGGCGCCGCGGCCGGGGGATCCGGCGGGCACGGTGCGGCTGAGCCGCAAGCCCGAGGACCTGCCGCCGGTGGCGCTGTCGCAACTGGTGTGCACGCTCGCGGAGAGCGACGCGGTGTCGGCGGGCCCGGGCCCGGTGGTCCTGGGCGGTCCCGACGCGGATCCGCCGCGGGCCTGGGAGTGCACGGACGCCGTCCGCTCCCGTCCGGAGTCGGTCCCGACCCTGGGCGACGTGGTCCGGCCGACGGCGACGCCGGCGCCCTCGGCTTCCTGACCCGGATACGGCGAAGGCCCCCTGAGCAGGAACTCGGGGGGCCGATGCACTGCCTGCCGGGCCGACGGACGGAGTCCGGCGCAGCGGGCCGAAGCCTGCGAAGCAGTGCGAGGTGCGCGTCGGGAAGGCTAAATGCCGGCCGCGGCCGCGAGGTCCTTCTTGATCGCGTCGAGGACTTCCTGGCCGCGGGCGCGGGCCGGGAGCAGGTCCGAGGCTTCCGCCACCGGGACCACGACCTCCAGGTAGCACTTCAGCTTGGGCTCCGTACCGGACGGGCGGACGATCACCCGGGCCTTGTAGTCGCCCTCCAGGTAGTAGCGCAGCCCGTCCGTGGGCGGGAGCGTCGCCGTGCCCCGGTTCAGGTCCTCCGCCGAGGTGACCCGCAGGCCCGCCAGCGAGGCCGGGGGCTCCGCGCGCAGCGCCGCCATCGCCGAGGCGATGACCGACAGGTCCTCCACGCGGACCGACAGCTGGTCGGTGGCGTGCAGACCGTGCTCCATGGCCAAGTCGTCCAGCAGGTCGGTCAGGGTCCGGCCCTGCTCCTTGAGCTCCGAGGCCAGCTCCGCGACGAGCAGGGCGGCCGTGACGCCGTCCTTGTCGCGGACGCCCTCGGGGTCCACGCAGTAGCCGAGCGCCTCCTCGTACCCGTAGCGCAGGCCCTCGACGCGGGAGATCCACTTGAAGCCGGTCAGGGTTTCTTCGTAGCCGACGCCCGCGGCCTCCGCGATCCGTCCGAGGAGGGAGGAGGAGACGATGGACTCGGCGAAGACGCCCTGGGCGCCCTTGTGCACCAGGTGGGCGGCGAGCAGCGCGCCGACCTCGTCGCCGCGCAGCATCCGCCAGCCGGAGGCCGAGGCCCCGTCCGGGACGGCCACGGCGCAGCGGTCGGCGTCCGGGTCGTTGGCGATGACGATGTCCGGGTTCACCCGGGCGGCCGTGGCGAAGGACAGGTCCATCGCGCCCGGCTCCTCCGGGTTGGGGAAGGCCACCGTCGGGAAGGCCGGGTCCGGCTCCGCCTGCTCGGCCACCAGGACCGGGGCCGGGAAGCCCGCGCGGGCGAAGGCGGCCAGGACCACGTCCTTGCCGACGCCGTGCATGGCCGTGTAGACGGTCCGCACGCCCCGGGGGGAACCGGGGGTCAGGACGGCGTCCGTACGTGCCAGGTAGGCCTCCAGGACCTCGTCGCCGAGGTCCTGCCAGCCCTCCTCGGCCCGCGGTACGTCGGCCAGCGCGGCGATCGCGTCGATCTGCGCGGCGATCTCCGCGTCGGCCGGGGAGACGATCTGCGAACCGTCGCCGAGGTAGACCTTGTAGCCGTTGTCCCGGGGCGGGTTGTGGCTCGCGGTCACCTCGACGCCGGCGACGGCGCCCAGGTGCCTTATGGCGTACGCGAGGACGGGCGTCGGCAGCGGACGGGGCAGGACGGCCGCGCGCAGCCCGGCACCGGTCATCACCGCGGCGGTGTCGCGGGCGAAGTCGGCCGACTTGTAGCGGGCGTCGTAACCGACGACGACCAGGCCGCCGGCGTGGCCCCGGGCCTTGAGGTAGGCCGCGAGGCCCGCCGCGGCCCGGATCACCACGTTGCGGTTCATCCGCATCGGGCCCGCGCCCAGCTCGCCGCGGAGTCCGGCGGTGCCGAACTGCAGCATGCCGGAGAAGCGGTCCGCGAGCTCGGTCGTGTCACCGGCCTCGATGAGCTTCGCGAGCTCGTCGGCCGTCTCCGGGTCCGGGTCCTCGGCCATCCAGGCCCGGGCCCGCGCGATCAGATCGTCCTGCACGTCCTGCACGTCCTGCACTGCTTCCGCCTTACCTCTCGTACGGTCGGTCGTCCGGTCGTCCGGACGTTCGGTGCGTTGTTCAGATCCGGGCGAGGACCTGGGTCAGCAGCTTGCCCATGCGCGAGGCCGAGTCGCGGCCGGCCTGGAGCACCTCTTCGTGGTTGAGCGGCTCGCCGGAGAGGCCCGCCGCCAGGTTGGTGACCAGCGAGATGCCGAGCACCTCGGCGCCGGCCTCGCGGGCGGCGATGGCCTCCAGCACGGTGGACATGCCGACCAGGTCGGCGCCCATGACGCGGATCATGTTGATCTCGGCCGGGGTCTCGTAGTGCGGGCCGGGGAACTGCACGTAGACGCCCTCTTCGAGGGTCTCGTCGATCTCCTTGCACATGGCGCGCAGGCGCGGCGAGTACAGGTCGGTCAGGTCCACGAAGTTCGCGCCGACGATCGGCGAGGTGGCCGTGAGGTTGAGGTGGTCGCTGATCAGGACCGGCTGGCCGGGCTTCATGCCCTCGCGCAGGCCACCGCAGCCGTTGGTCAGGACGATGGTCTTGCAGCCGGCGGCGACGGCCGTGCGCACGCCGTGGGCGACGGCGGCGACGCCGCGGCCCTCGTAGTAGTGGGTCCGGCCGAGGAAGAGCAGCGCGCGCTTGTCGCCGATCTTGTACGAGCGGATCTTGCCGCCGTGGCCCTCGACGGCGGGCGGCGGGAAGCCGGGCAGCTCGGTCACGGAGAACTCGGCCTCGGGCGCGCCCAGCGCCTCGGCGGCGGGGGCCCAGCCGGAGCCCATCACGAGGGCGACATCGTGGGTCTCGGCGCCGGTCAGCTCGCGCAGGCGGGCGGCGGCGGCGTCGGCGGCGGCGAAGGGGTCGGTAACAGATGCGTTCACGCGGAAGAGCGTAGCCGCTCTCGGCCTACGCGCGTAGATGGCACCGCTCACGGTATTCGGATCGTTGCTTTGTCGTTTCCGCCGAAACGTCCCTCGATGGGGGAGCGGGGGCGGGTGATGCGGCGCGGTGCCGTTGCCGGGGGCGCCGCCCCCGGGCCCCTGCGCCTGAAGCGCCGGCGAGGCTGGATTCGGCCGATCCCGGCCTGCGAGGCGCGGCGGTGGCCCCGCGAAGGACTGCGGCTAGCAGGGTCGCTTGCGGAGTTCCATCACGTAGTCGTGCGGGGCGCCCGCGGATTCGGCCGCGTCGGCGAGTTCGCCCAGGTAGCGGGCCGAGGGCAGGCCGCCCTCGTAGCCGTTGAGGACGTACACCCAGGCCGCTTCCTCGCCTTCCAGCGTGTGCACGCGCACCCGCATGCGGCGGTAGATGTCGAGCCCGACGCCCTCCCACCGGTCCATGGAGTCCTCGTCGAGCGGGGCCACGTCGTACAGCGCGACGAAGACCTGGTGGCGCGGCGCTTCGACGATCGTCGCCAGCGCGCCCTCCCAGCCCATCTGCTCGCCGCCGAAGGTCAGCCGCCAGTCGTTGATCCAGCCCGTGCCGCGCAGCGGCGAATGCGGAGCGCGGCGCGTCATCAGCCGCGGGTCGAGGTTGCCGGCGTACGCGGCGTAGAGCGACATGAGGTCGAGGGTACGGGAGGGGCGGCCCCGGCTGCGCTCCCGGCCGTGTACGGGGCCTGCGTCCCGGATGGTGGGACCGGGCGTGAAGCACCTTGATGCGTGCGGGACAATGACGTACGGAATGCATCCCCCGGGGAGACCCCCCGGAAGCCCCGGCCGGGGCGGCAGCCGGCCGGGTAGACGTGAGGCGGAGTTTTCGTGACCCGGATCGTGATCATCGGCGGCGGACCCGGCGGGTATGAGGCGGCCCTCGTGGGGGCCCAGCTCGGCGCGGAGGTGACCGTCGTGGACTGCGACGGTCTGGGCGGCGCGTCGGTGCTCACCGACTGCGTGCCCTCCAAGACTCTCATCGCGACCGCCGAGGTCATGACGACCTTCGACTCGTCGTACGAGGAGCTCGGCATCGTCGTCGCGGACGACACCCCGCACATCGAGCAGGCCGCGCGCGTCGTCGGCGTGGACCTCGGCAAGGTGAACCGGCGCGTCAAGCGCCTGGCCCTCGCCCAGTCCCACGACATCACCGCCTCCGTCACCCGGGCCGGCGCCCGGGTCGTACGGGGCCGCGCCAAGCTCGGCGGCCCGCAGGGCATCGACGGCACGCGGGACGTCATCGTCACCGCGGCCGACGGCTCCGAGACGATCCTCACCGCCGACGCCGTGCTCATCGCGACCGGCGGACACCCCCGCGAGATCCCCGACGCGATGCCCGACGGCGAGCGGATCCTGAACTGGACCCAGGTCTACGACCTCGAAGAGCTCCCGGAGGAGCTCATCGTGGTCGGCTCCGGCGTGACCGGCGCCGAGTTCGCCGGCGCGTACCAGGCCCTCGGCTCCCGGGTGACCCTCGTGTCCTCCCGCGACCGCGTGCTCCCCGGCGAGGACCCGGACGCCGCCGCCGTGCTGGAGGACGTCTTCCGGCGCCGCGGCATGAACGTCATCGGCCGCTCGCGCGCCGAGTCCGCCAAGCGGGTGGGCGACCGGGTCGAGGTCACCCTCTCCGACGGCCGGGTCATCTCCGGCACGCACTGCCTGATGGCGGTCGGCGCGATCCCGAACACGAGCAACATGAACCTGGAGGAGTCCGGGGTCAAGCTCAAGGAGTCCGGGCACATCTGGACCGACAAGGTCTCCCGCACCTCCTCGCCCGGCGTGTACGCGGCCGGCGACGTGACCGGCATCTTCGCGCTCGCGTCGGTGGCCGCCATGCAGGGGCGCATCGCGATGTACCACTTCCTCGGCGACGCGGTGGCCCCGCTGAACCTGAAGACGGTCTCCTCGAACGTCTTCACCGACCCCGAGATCGCCACCGTCGGCTACACCCAGGCCGACGTGGACTCCGGCAAGATCGACGCCCGGTGCGTGAAGCTCCCGCTGCTGCGCAACCCGCGCGCCAAGATGCAGGGCATCCGGGACGGCTTCGTGAAGCTGTTCTGCCGGCCGGGCACCGGGATCGTCGTGGGCGGCGTCGTCGTCTCCCCGCGCGCGAGCGAGCTCATCCACCCGATCTCGATCGCCGTCGACAACAACCTGACGGTCGAGCAGATCGCAAACGCGTTCACCGTGTACCCCTCGTTGTCCGGTTCGATCGCCGAAGTTGCCCGCCAGCTGCACACGCGGAAGGCCTCCGGCGAGGCGTAGGTCCCGATAACGACCCTTGTGAGCAAGGGCTTTGGAGTGGGTGGTGGGGCCCCCCCCGGCGCTGGGGGCGGGGGGGGGCCCCCCGGGTACACAAAATGAACAACCTGTATGTACAACAACGGAA